>DAOSEM010000004.1 GCA_035363115.1 Syntrophales bacterium
AAGGCGTCCGTCGCCTGAATCATTCCCTTTTTCATGATTCGCCTCCTCCCTTCTGGTTCTGATCCTCATCCGGCGACTTCGGCCCGTGGATGAGGTAGTGCAGGAACGACCCGGCGATCACGCCGCCCGCCGCCAAGAGCGACAGCGGCTTCAGGAAGTCTTTCCATACGATGATGGACGCCGGGACCGTAGGCTTCTCCGGCAGCTTGTCGTAGACGGCGGGCTTGTGCTCCAGGACGTAGATCACGTGGGTCCCGTCGACGAACTTGTCGCCGTAGACGTTGGCGTCCCCGCCCAGGACAGCGGCCCGTTTGTAGGCTGCCTTGATCATGGCGTTCTTGTCGCCGATCTGGAGCGCCCCCGTCGGGCAGGACAGGACGCAGGATGGCTTCTGGTCCGCCAGGAGGCGGGTGTAGCAGAGATCGCACTTGGTGATCCGGTCCGTCGCCGGATTCCACCGCGGAATATCGAAGGGGCAGGCGGCGATGCACTCCTTGCAGCCGATGCACTTCTCGGAATGGACCCCCACGGTCCCGTATTCCGTGCGGAACAGGGCGCCGCTGGGGCAGACCTTCATGCAGGCCGCGTCGGTGCAGTGCATGCAGCCGTCCTTCCGGAACAGCCACTGGAAGTTCCCCTTGCCGTCCTCGTACTCCTGGAACCGGATGAGGGTCCAGGTGTTCCACTGGAGATCGGGAGGATTCTGGTAGCTGCCCCGGTTTTTCGTTCGGAAGGCCGGCATTTCGTTCCACTGCTTGCAGGCCACCTGGCAGCCCCGACAGGCCGTGCATCGACTGGTATCGATCATTTTGACGACTTCAATCCCTTTCATGGCCTATCTCCTTATATCTTCGCGACGTTGACCATGAACGCCTTGTACTCGGGGCAGAAGGTGTTCGCGTCACCGACGGTGGGGGTCAGGAAGTTCGTGCTGTCTCCGCCGTCCTTGGGGAACAGCCACCCGTAGTTGAAGGGCATGCCCACCTGGTGGACCTCCTTCCCTTCCACCTGGAACGGACGGAAGCGCTTGGTCACCATGGCCACGCACTCCACCTGGCCGCGGACCGACGACACCCGGACCCGCTCCCCGTTCCGGATGCCCTTCTGCTTGGCCAGCTTGTCGCCGATCTCGACGTAGAGCTCCGGCTGCATCTCCAGGAGCCAGAGCTGCCAGCGCGTCAGGGCGCCGGAGCACCAGTGCTCCGTGCAGGAGTAGGTGGTGCAGACGTAGGGGAACTTCTCATCCGCGTTGGCGACCTTGTCCAGGTCGCTCTTGAAGATCTGGATGGCCGGGTTGATCAACTGTCCCGACAGGGGGTTCTTCGAGAGTGGTCCTTCCAGCGGCTCGTAATGCTCCGGAAAGGGCCCCTCGACCATGCCGGGTCCGAAAAGAGCGCCCAGGCCGTCCTGCTTCATGATGAAGGGGTACTTTCCCTTCTCCTTGTTGGCCATGGGCGGCCAGGGACCGTCCGGGACGTCGCCGACCCACTTCTCCCCCGTCCAGGCCAGGATCTTGCGCTTGGGATTGTAGGGGGTCCCGTTGACGTCGCAGGAGGCGCGGTTGTAGAGAATGCGCCGGTTGACGGGCCAGGCGAAGGACCAGTTCGGGTAGAGGCCGAGACCCGTCGGGTCGTCCTTGCCCCGCTTGGCCATCTTGTTCTCGCCGTCGGTAGAGAAGCTGCCGGCCATGATCCAGTTGCCGCCGGAGGTCGATCCGTCGGCCTTCAGCATCCCGAAGGTCGGGACCAGCTGGCCCTTCTTGAAGACGGTGCTGGTCTTCTTTTCCTTGTCCTCGATGACGGTGTCCTTCAGGAAATAGCCGTTGATCTGCTTCGAGATCTTCAGGGCGTCGTAACGTCCCTTCCGGTCCGTGTAGTCCCACTTGAGACCCAGGATCGGCTCGGGAAACTTGCCGCCCTCCTTCTTATAGAGGGCCCGGACGGCGTCCATCATCTTGATCCAGATCTCGCCGACGGGGATGGCGTCCTCCGGCGGCTCCGCGGCTTTGTACTTCCAGGTCACCCAGCGGCCGCTGTTGCTCTGGCTGCCTTCCTTCTCCATGGTGGCGGAGGCGGGGAGGAGGAAGCACTCCGTCTTGACCTTCTTCGGATCGACACCGGGGCCCTTCCAGAAGGAGCAGGTCTCGTTGTCGAAGATGTTGGCGCTCACCAGCCAGTCCAGCTTCTCCAGGGCCTTGCGGACCTTGGCCGTGTTGGGAGAGCTGACCGCGGGGTCCGTGCCGACGGAGAAGAGACCCTTCACCTTCCCCTCGTACATCTTGTCGAAGAGGTGCATGAGGGAGTAGGCCTGACCGTCGTCCATCTTCGGCAGCCAGGAGTAGCAGAACTCGTTTTCCTTCGTTGCCCTCTCATCATAGTAGGATTTGAGCAGGCTGACGAAGAAGTTCGGATAATTCTGGTAGTAATTGGCCGACTGGGGATCCTTGGATTCCGGCGTGCATTTATGAAGGTATTTCTCCAGGGTATCGAGTGATGCCACGGGCATCTTCAGGTAGCCCGGGAGGTTGCCGTAGAGGATGCAGTGGTCCGTGGATCCCTGGACGTTGGGCTCACCCCGGAGGGCGTTGATGCCGCCGCCGGCGATGCCCATGTTGCCCAGGAGGAGCTGGATGATGGACATGGTCCGGATGATCTGGCTCCCCGTCGTGTGGTGGGTCCAGCCCAGGGCGTAGCATTCCGTTCCGGCCTTGTCCTTCACACCGGTGGCGCTGTACTCCTCGTACACCTTGAGCAGATTCTCCTTGGTCACGCCCGTGATGCTGGAGACCTTGTCGATGGTGTAGCGGGAATAGTGCTTTTTCAGGAGCTGATAGACACAGCGGGGATTCTGGAGGGTCATGTCCCGCATCGGGACGCCCCGGCCGTCCTTGTCGAAGACCCATGTGTCCTTGCTGTATTTCCGCTTTCCCGCGTCATAGCCGGAGAACAGGCCGTCCTTGAAATTGAAATCGGCGCTGACGATGAAGGACGCGTTTGTATAGTTGGTGACGTACTCTCTGAAATCCTTGTTGTTGCTCAGGATGTAGTGGATCATTCCTCCCAGGAAGGCGATGTCCGTGCCGGACCGCAGCGGCACGTGGTAGTCGCAGCGGGCGGACGTCCTGGTGTAGCGGGGATCGACATGGATGATCCGGGCCCCGTTCTGCTCCTTGGCCCGCAGGATCCACTTGAAAGCGATGGGGTGGTGCTCGGCGGCGTTGCTCCCCATGATGAGGATGACGTCGCTGTTCTTCAGGTCGATATAGTGGTTCGTCATGGAACCACGGCCGAACGACTCTCCCAGAGCCGCAACGGATGGACTGTGTCAGACCCGGGCCTGGTGGTCGATGTACACCAGGCCTAATGCCCTTGCCGTCACGCTCATGAGCCAGCACTCCTCGTTGTCCACGTTGGAGCTTCCGAGGTGGCCGATGGTCTCACAGCGGTTGACGACTTCTCCCTTGGCGTTTTTCAGGACGAATTCCTTGTCCCGCGTGTCCTTCACCAGGCGGGCGATCCTTTCCATCGCCCAGTCCCAGTCCTTGTCTTCCCACTTGTCGCTGTACGGGGCCCGGTACTGGACCTTGCGGAGGCGGTACTTGTTCGCTTCCGTCAGGTCGAAGAATCCCGCCCCCTTGGCGCAGAGGGAACCTTCGTTGATGGGGTGTTCCGGATCTCCCTCGATGTTGAAGATCTTTCCGGTCTTCCGGTCGACGCTGCAGATGAGGCCGCAGCCGACGGAGCAGTAGCAGCAGGTCGTGATGACCTGCTTCGCCGTCCGGACGCGGTTCATCTTGTTCAGTTCGTCCGCATACGCCTTCGCCGGGGCCAGGTCGAGGCCCAGGGATGACAGGGCGATCCCTGAGCCGACGGCTCCCGAAAGGGTAAGGAACCTTCTGCGAGTAATGTTCATAATGCCTCCCGTGCCTGTGTCATGATTGGCATAAGCCAGCAGTGGCACAGGTAGGGGATTTCGCCCGCTTTGTCAATCTGTTACATAAAGCATAGGTGGGAGAGCGAAGAAGGATTCAGGAAGGTGGAAGAGGCGTTTCCCGTCCTGATCCCCGGGGGGTCATTCGATGCAGAGCCATCCCGAGGGATCGAGGGGCTGGTAGCCCTTCTGCTGCATGATCAGGTCAAGGTGGATCAGGCTCAGGGCCGTCACGTCCAGGTCGGGGTCGCCGATGTCGCTGGCGCGGTACAGTGTCACCAGGTATCGCTTGCACTCCTCGCATGTGAAGGCGGACTCGACGGTCTTCCCTTCGAGGAAGAAGTAGTTCATCTCCTGGGGGGATTCGTGTTCGCAGTAGGGGCAGCGGACCCGGTTGAAGCGCCAGTCCCACCCGCAATGGAGGCAGTGGAGCCAGCGCTGGGTGATCTTGTCGTGGACGCGGGCGATCCCGGCGAAGGATCCGCAGAAGGGGCAGTATCCCTTGTCCCATTCGGCGTCCCGGAGGACCGGGGCGGCCTCCGCCGATCGGAGTTCCAGGACGGTCCGCGCGGCGGCCGCCAGCAACAGCCGGCTCACGGCGGCGGGAATGTCCCGGACGCAGTCCCACGAGGCGGGAAGCGTTTCGTCCGGCGGTGGATAGGAATGGAAATAGTCGTGGAAGGGCACGGTACCGGAACCGACGCATGCTTCCCAGGCATCCAGGCCTTCCCGAAGCTGCGGGAAGCCCCGCCGGGCGGCATCGATCAGGGGAAGGAGGACGTTCTGCCAGGGATCTTGCTGGAAAAACAGCCGGATCTGACGGATCACGGGAACGCCGGCCTTCAGTTTGTTCCCGTCGATGCCGGATGGATCGATCCGTCTCCAGTCCAGGTTCCCGATGAGCCGCCGCTGCTCGATCATCAGGGGCCCGAACGCCTCGAGGATCCCCCGGCTGTGGGGGTTCTTCTCCTCCGCTTCCCGGAGGTTCGCGTCCAGTCTCTCGAGGGCCGCATCCCGATCGTTCATCCTCCACCTTCCTTTCAGGAAGCCCCGACAGGCTGACTCCCCTTGAAATTCGTGAGCGGCAGAGGAGTTATGCCGAAAACGACACAATGTCAAGGTCCGATTATCTCTGCGGTTTTGCGGTATGTCATAAATGACATAAGTAGTCGTAATTACTGATAAAAATATTGACACCAAAGGGGAGAAAATATATAGGGGATCGGCAATTTCAGACCCTCAGGCCATCCATGGACAGCGCTCTGTTCATCCCATTTTTCCAAGTGCGAGATTCCGTGGATGAGGGACTGCCTGCCCAGTTGCTATTGCTTTCTCGCTTCCCGGGGAGGGGACGGGACAGCCGATGGATAGAATCCGCAATCATAGAGAAAGGAGCGCTTTATGGAAGTCACCAGAAGAGGTTTCTTGAAGCTCTCCAGCGCCGTGGCGGCCGCGGGCGGACTTGGGTTGAGTCTCAAGCCCGTATCGGCCTATGCCCAACCGCTGAAGATCCAGTACGCCAAAGAAACCACCACCATTTGCCCATACTGCTCGGTGGGCTGCAGCATCATCGTCTCCGTCCGCAGGGGCGTGGTGGTCAACACGGAGGGCGATCCCGACAGTCCCATCAACCGCGGGTCCCTCTGCAGCAAGGGCGGATCCATCTACCAGATGGCCGTCAACGAGAACCGTCTCGGCAAGCCGCTCTACCGCGCTCCTTTCGCAACGGAGTGGAAAGAGGTGGACTGGGAGTGGGCCCTCGAGAAGATCGCCCACAACGTCAAGGAGAGCCGGGACAAGAGTTTCAAGACCAAGAATGACAAGGGCGAAACGGTAAACCGCACGGAAGGGATCGCTTCCGTCGGCAGTGCCGCCATGGACCTGGAAGAGTGCTTCACGTACCAAAAATTCCTGAGGGGGTTGGGTCTGGTGTACATCGAACACCAGGCCCGGATCTGACACAGCCCAACTGTACCGGCTCTGGCAGAGTCGTTCGGGCGTGGCGCAATGACGAATCACTGGGTCGATTTCAAAAACAGTGATGTCCTCCTCATCATGGGCAGCAACCCTGCCTCCAACCATCCCGTCTCCTTCAAGTGGATCCAGGCGGCGGTCGACAAGGGCGCAAAGATCATCTGCGTGGACCCGCGGTTTACGCAATCGGCGGCGAAGGCCCACCTGTATGCCCCTCTCCGCTCGGGAACGGACATCGCCTTCCTCGGCGGGATGATCAAGTACATCCTCGAGAACAACCTCTATTTAGAGGAGTACGTCAAGCATTACACCAACGCCTCCTTCCTGGTGAACCCGGCGTTCAAGCTGCCGGGCGACAACAAGGGCGTTTTCTCGGGGCTGGAAGGGGCAAAATACAACAAGGACACCTGGTCCTACCAGACAGAAGCCGGCGGGCGCATCAAGAAGGACATGAGCCTCAAGGATCCGAACTGCGTTTTCCAGCTCCTGAAGAAGCAGTACTCCCGTTACACCCCGGAGATCGTCTCCAAGATCTGCGGAACGCCGGTTGACAAGCTCCTGGAGGTCTACAAGCTGTACGCCTCGACGGGCAAGCCCGATAAGGCGGGCGTCGAGCTCTACGCCATGGGCTGGACCCAGCACACCGTCGGCGTCCAGAACATCCGGTCGATGTGCATCATCCAGTTGCTCCTGGGCAACATGGGCATCGCCGGCGGCGGTGTCGCGGCCATGCGCGGCGAGTCTAACGTCCAGGGCTCCACGGACCACGGCCTGCTGTTCCACATCTGGCCGGGCTACCTGGGAACCCCCACGGCCTCCCTGGCGACCCTGAAGGCCTTCAACGAGAAGCGGACCCCCACCACGAAAGAGCCCGACAGCCTCAACTGGTGGAAGAATTTCCCGAAATACTCCGCCAGTTTCCTGCGGTCCACATACGGGAAGAACGCATCCCTGGAAGAGGCCTACGAGCTGATGCCCAAGCTGGACGACGGGGCCAACTACTCCTGGCTCACAATCTTCGACCAGATGTACAAGGGCAAGTTCACCGGCTTCTTCGCCTGGGGCATGAATCCCGCCTGCAGCGGGGCCCACTCCAACAAGGTCCGGCAGGCCCTGGGCAAGCTGGACTGGATGGTGAATGTCAACCTCTTCGACAACGAGACGGGCTCCTTCTGGCGCGGCCCCGGCATGGATCCGGCGAAGATCAAGACGGAAGTCTTCATGCTGCCCTGCGCCTCCTCGATCGAGAAGGAGGGGAGCCTCGCCAACAGCGGCCGGCTCCAGCAGTGGCGCTACAAGGCCGTCAATCCCCCCGGCATAGCCCTGCCCGACGGGGACATCATGAGCGAGATTTACTTCAAGGTGAAGGAGCTCTACGAGAAGAACGGCGGACCGCTGAAGGAAGCGATCACGAAGCTCTCCTGGCCCTACGGCAAGTTCGTCGGCTCCCACTACCATTATGATCCCCACGCGGTGGCCAAGGAGATCAACGGCTTCTTCCTGGAGGACAAGAAGGTCGAGAACCCCACCAAGAAGGGCGAATTCAAGGAGTTCAAGAAGGGCGATCCCGTCCCGACCTTTGCCTGGCTGCAGGACGACGGCTCCACCTCTTCGGGGTGCTGGATCTACTGCGGCTCCTACCCGGGGACCAACATGGCGGCACGGCGTGGCCAGAAAGACCCCACCGGCATCGGCCTGTACCCGGAGTGGGCCTGGTCCTGGCCGGTGAACCGCCGGATCATCTACAACGGCGCGTCGGTGGATCTGAACGGAAAACCCTGGAATCCCAAGAAGCCGGTCATCACGTGGAATGGCGAAAAATGGGTGGGCGACGTGCCCGACGGCGCCGGCAACCCCGGCTCCGGACGGCCGCCGTTCATCATGAAACCCGACGGCGTGGCCAGCATCTTCGGACCCGGCCTGGCCGACGGTCCCTTCCCGGAGCACTACGAGCCTCTCGAGTGCCCCGTGGAGAAGAACCTGATGTCGCCGCAGAAGCACAATCCCGCCATCAAGCGGTTCGACAAGGCCGGCGTCGGCTCCGACATGGACGTCTACGCCAGCGTGGCCAGCTGTGACCCGAAGTTCCCTTTCATCTGCTCGACGTACCGGATCAGCGAGCACTGGCAGACGGGCGTTCTCACCCGCTGGTGCCCCTGGCTGGCGGAGATGCAGCCCGGGATGTGGTGCGAGATCGGCCTCGAGCTGGCGAAGGAAAAGGGCATTGCCAACGGAGAGAAGGTCATTGTCGAGTCCGCCCGCGGCAAGGTGGAGTGCACGGCCATTGTAACACCCCGCTTCAAGCCCTTCATCATCGACGGCAACACGATCCACGAGGTCGGCATTCCCTGGCACTTCGGCTGGATCACCACGAAGGACCGGACGTACAAGCCCGGCGACAAGAAGCCCGAGGTCTACACGGAAGGGGACGCGGCCAATCTGCTGACTCCGACCATCGGGGACGCCAACACGATGATTCCCGAAAGCAAGGCCTTCATGGTCAACGTCAGGAAAAGGGGGTGAGAGACCATGGCCGAATACATTAAACTGATTGACGTTTCGAAGTGCACGGGCTGCCGGGGCTGCCAGCTGGCCTGTAAGCAGTGGAACCAGATGCCGGCAAGGCAGACGAAGAACAACGGCTCCTACCAGAATCCCCCGGATCTGCAGTGGAATACCTGGACCCTCATCCGGTTCCAGGAAGTGTCCGACAAGGACGGCCTCAAGTGGCTGTTCCGGAAGGACGGCTGCATGCACTGCACCGACGCGGCCTGCGTGAAGGTCTGCCCCAGCGGCGCCCTGTATCACACGGAGTACGGCACGGTGGGCCTGAACCAGGAGAAGTGCATCGGCTGCAAGGAGTGCATCGCCGCCTGCCCCTTCGACATTCCGCGGTGGAACCGGGCCACGGACCGCATCTACAAGTGCGACCTGTGCCTCTCCCGGATCCAGGCGGATCTGAACCCTGCCTGCGTGAAGGCCTGCCCGACGGGAGCACTCACCTTCGGGGAGAAGAAGGCCATGATCAAGGCGGCCTACAAGCGGGCGGAGGAGCTGGGAGAAAAGGCCTCCGTCTACGGCGACAAGTTCGTCGACGGAACCCATGTGCTCTATGTGTTGCCGGAGAAGGTGGATGTGTACGAGAAGCTGCCGAAGAAGCCGAGCGTCCCGGCATCGATCATTGTCTGGAAGGACTTCCTGAAGCCGCTGTCGCTCTTGGCGGCGGGCGGCGTGGTCGCCGGGTCGTTCCTGCACTACCTCATCCACGGGCCGAAGTCGCCCGATGAGGACCAGAATCAGAAGGGAGGAGGCGAATCATGAAAAAGGGAATGATTCAGGCGACGGACGCCTTTGAGAGAATCGTCCACTGGAGCCTGGCCATTTCGTGCCTGCTCCTGTGCATTTCGGGCCTGGGGATGATGTTCCATTCCCTCAACTGGATCGGGGAGATCTTCGGAGGTCTCCGGTCGCTGAAGTACATTCACAATTTCACGGGGATCTGGTTCGGGGCGTCCCTGGCCTTCGCCATCGGGATGTGGTGGAAGGAGGCGGGGGTGTTCACGATGCCGGAGGACCTGGACTGGATGATGTGCGGCGGCGGGTACCTGTGGCATGTGGACAAGGTTCCCGAAGTCGGGAAGTACAACCCGGGGCAGAAGGCGTTCTTCCTGGCGGTGGCGGGCTGCGGGGTCCTGATGTTCGTAACGGGACTGATCATGTGGTTTCCGCTGAGCTTCCCGTCCGGACTGGTGCGGTGGATGTTCGTGCTGCACGCCCTGGGGTTCGTGACGATCTTCGCGTTTTTCTTCGTGCACCTGTACCTGGGGACGGTGGGCTCACCGGGTTCCCTGCCGGCGATGACGACGGGGTGGGTGACCCGTGCGTGGCTGAAAAAGCAGCACCCGAAGTGGCTCAAGGAGATGGAGCACGAGGGGAAACTGGTGGTCTACGGCGAGGAGAAGGCCGGCGGAAGCCACTGAGGCCCGGCATTTCCAGTCGGAGGGATGCGAATCCCGCCGGCCATCCAGTGATAATGATCGAACAAAAGGCTTGCCCTTCGGGGCGGGCCTTTTTCTTTCCCCGGGGCGCGACGGCTGTCACGGGGCATGCCGCCGTCGCGGACGTTTTTCCACGCGGGCCGTTCAAAAATACCCGTCTGCGGCGTTTCCCTCATCCTTCGCCATTCGATGTACCGAAAGGGTACGACTCATGGCTAAGGATTTCGGGGGCCTTGCATCCGGGCATTTTTGAACAGCCCGTCCCATGCTTCCGGCAGAGGCGTCCTTCTGATTGCTCCTCTGGGAACCCCCGGCCGCGCCCCCGCGGTTGGCTGGCCGTTCGGGGCGCGGGGGCTGTCACGGATATTTCTTCCGCTTTTTTTAGGACTTGGTGACAATTGCATTTGCCTTCCCCCCCGCCGCCGTGCCGTGATATAAAGGCTCACAACCCGTAAGGAGGCTGATGACGATGAGAGGAAGGATCGGTTCGCGAACAGGTGCGGTGCTGGTTTGCCTGATCATGCTGCTCGGATGGGGCGGAACGGCCCTGGCCCAGCCGCCCGTAGGAGGGACACTCCCCGAATTCACCCTCTCCGCGCCGAAGGACAGCGGCGAGAAAAGCTACCTGGGCCTTTCGTGGCTCGGCGGCTCCTTCCGGATTCCCGAGCTGAAGACCCGGGTCGTGATCATCGAGGTTTTCAGCATGTACTGCCCGTACTGCCAGGCGGAGGCACCCAAGGTCAACCGGCTCTACGGGCTGATCGAGGGCAATCCGGCCCTGAAGGGGAAAATCAAGCTGATCGGCATCGGGGCGGGAAACTCACCCTATGAGGTCGGAGTATTCAAGAAAAAGTACGGCGTGCCCTTTCCCCTCTTTCCGGATGGGGATTTCAAGATTCACAAACTCCTGGGCGAGGTGCGGACGCCCTACTTCATCGGGGTGAAGATCAATCCCGACGGTTCGCACACTGTTTTCTTCTCGAAGCTGGGGGCCTTCGAGAGCCCCGAATCCTTCCTGAACTCCATGATCCGTCTTTCGGGACTCCAGTAACAGGAGGTGGGAGCCATGTCGCGCAGGAGCACATTCCGGATCTGGATGGCCGTTGCCGTGTTGCTTTTCGCTGCCGGGGAGGCGATGGCTCTTTCGGACGCCTACAAGGGCAATATCTACAACACCGGGGTCCTGAAGCCCACGGACAGCAGCCTCAAGGTAAAGGTCGGCGAGGCCGCCCCGGATTTCACCCTGCCCTCGGTGGCGGGGGAGCGGGTGTCCCTGGGCTCCTACCGGGGAAAGAAGAACGTGGTCCTCTCCTTCGTCCCCGCCGCCTGGACGCCCGTCTGCTCCGACCAGTGGCCGGGGTACAACATCGTGAAGGATCTCTTCGAAGCCCACGATGCCGTCCTGCTGGGCATCACGGTGGACAACATCCCCACCCTGTTTTCCTGGACAATCCAGATGGGAAAGCTCTGGTTTCCCGTCCTGTCGGACTTCTGGCCCCACGGGGCCGTGGCGGACCGCTACGGCATCCTGCGTTCCGACGGAACCGCGGAGCGGGCCCTGTTCGTCATCGACAAAAAAGGGATCATCCGCTACATCGACGTCCATGACATCAACCAGCGGCCGTCCCTGGAGAGCTTGATGAAGGCGCTGGAAAACCTGCGCTGAAATCGGGACGGGACCCGACGGCCGGGAGGCCTCAGGACCGTCCGCAGGAAGGGAGGATGGAGGATCCCATGGGGGGTGAAAAGGTGACCCGCCGGCAGAAGGATGTCTCGCGGCTTCTGCGGGAAAAGAAAAAGATCCAGCGGGACAAAATCACAAAGACGAAAAAGAAATAGGGTTGTCATGGCGAAGGATTTCTGGTCGGAGGCGGACCTGCGCCAGATGGCGGAGGCCCGCCTTTCCGTGGAAAAGGCGGAAGAACAACTGGAACGGTTCCACACCGGCGTTCAGCCGCTCCGGCTGGACAGGCCCTGCACCGCCGGGGACGGGATCCTGGCCCTTCCGGCCCCGGAGAGGGAGCGGTGCGAGCGGATCTTCGAGGAGCTTGTCAAGACGGGACGCGTGATGAAGTTCGTCCCGGCCTCCGGGGCGGCCAGTCGCATGTTCCGGGACTGGCACCGGGCCTGTTCGGTGAGGGCCTTCGATTCCGCCCCGGAAGAGGAAAACTTCCTGAAATCCCTGCCGGATTACGCGTTTTATCAAGACCTTCGATCCCGCGTGTCCGCCGCCGGCTGTTCTCTGGAAGAGTGGATTTCACGGGGCAACTGTCCTGAGATCCTCGATTTCATTCTGAAACCCGAGGGACTGGACTACGGTTCCCTACCCAAGGCCCTTCTGAAGTTTCATGGTTACGCCGACGGCGGCCGCACGGCCCTGGAGGAGCACCTTGCGGAGGCGGCGCTCTATGTGCGGGATGCCGATTTCGTCTGCCGGATTCACTTCACCGTCTCGCCGGAACATCGCACCCTCGTGGAAGCGCACCTGAATGAGGCCGTTCCGGCCTGTGAGCGCCGGTTCGGCGTGCGCCTTCAGGTGGGGCTGTCGGTGCAGGATCCCTCCACGGACACCATCGCCGCGGCTCCGGATAACCGGCCGTTCCGGGGAGAGGACGGCCTCCTCGTCTTCCGGCCGGGAGGCCACGGAGCCCTCCTCAACAACCTGGACTCCCTCGACGGAGACATCGTCTTCCTGAAGAATATCGACAATGTGGTGCCCGATCGCCTCAAGGAGCCCACGATCCTCTGGAAAAAGATCCTGGGCGGGTTTCTGGCGGATCTCGAACAGGATCTGCACCGCCGCCTCCGCCGCATCGAGGAGGGGGTCCTGGGGCCGGCGGAAATCGAGGACATGATCCGCTTCTGCCGGGAGAGGCTCCAGGCGCGGATGCCCGACGACGTGGCGGCCGCTCCTCCGGAGATCATGGAGGCCTGGCTGTTCGCGAGGATGAACCGCCCGCTCCGGATCTGCGGAATGGTCAGGAATGAAGGCGAGCCGGGCGGAGGGCCGTTCTGGGTCTCCGGCGCCGGCGGCGTCTCCTCCCTGCAGATCGTCGAGGAATTCCAGGTGGATCGCACAGACCCGGGACAGCGAGGAATCTGGGAGTCCTCCACCCATTTCAACCCGGTGGACCTGGTGCTGGCCCTGCGGAACTTCCGGGGGGAACGGTTCGACCTGAACCGGTTCGTGGATCCCGCGGCCGTTTCGATCACCCGAAAGTCGGAGAAGGGAAGGGACCTGCAGGCCCTGGAGCTGCCGGGGCTCTGGAATGGTGCCATGGCCTTCTGGAACACGGTCTTCGTGGAGGTGCCCCTGGAGACCTTCAATCCCGTCAAGGTGGTGGAGGATCTCCTGCGGCCGCCGCACCGCCGGATCTGAATGTTTTTTAACTTGATCTTCATCGGGTTATTTGCCATGTTTTCGCCGGTTTCGCGGGGATGGGGCTTCCGCGCAGCATCAGGCGAAGAAGCGGGGCACCGATCCGGCGCCCGTGTCCTCCCGCCATGCGCACCATCCGTGGCGGGTTCCGATTCATGAAACGAATAAACCATAAAAATTATCGAAGTATGCCGGGTCCGGACGGCCGTTGCGGGCGGCTTCTTCGCACGGAGAGGATGGAGGCATGATGGCCGAACAGGCGGGTGGAAAGATCCGGGTGGGAATTGTCATGGGGGGTGTCTCCTCCGAGAAGGAGGTGTCCCTGGAGAGCGGCCGCAACATGTTCAGCAAGATCGACCGGAAAAAATACGACCCCACGGCCGTTTTCATGGACAGCGAGGCCCGCTTCTGGGAGATCCCGGTCAAGCTGATCATGCGCAACAGTACGAAGGACATCGAGGAGGACCTCACCGCGGAGGCCTCCCCGATTCCCTACGAGGCGCTGCGGGAGCGTTTTGACATCCTGTGCATCGGCCTCCATGGAAAGTACGGGGAGGACGGGTGCCTCCAGGGGCTCCTGGAACTGCTCCAGGTGCCTTACACAGGATCTGGCGTCCTGGCGTCCGCCCTGGGAATGGACAAGGGCGTCTGCCGGAGGGTCCTTGCAGCCGCCGGGATCGACGTTCCCCGGACCGTTTCCGTCTCGGCGGTGCGCTGGGCATCGGACTCGGACGCGATCCTGAAGGAGATCGGCGAGACCGCGGGATTTCCCTGCGTCGTCAAGCCCACCCGGGAAGGGTGCAGCACCGCCGTGAAAAAGGTGGTCTCAGCCGCGGGGATTCCCGATGCCCTCGCGGAAGCCTTCTCCTGGGACAACACGGCCCTGGTGGAGGAATTCCTTTCCGGCACCGAGGTGACCTGCGGCGTCCTGGGGTCGGAGACACCCGAGGCTCTGGTGCCGTCCGAGACGATTCCCACGACGGAAATCCTCTCCCTGGAGGATAAGTTTCTTTACGGTCAGGGAGAAAACAAGACGCCTGCCCGGGTTCCCGACGATGTCCTCCAGCGGATCCGGGAAACGGCGGTCGCGGCCTTCCGGGCTCTGGACCTGAAAGGATACGCCAGGATCGACATGTTCGTCCGTCCCGACGGCCGGGTGGCCGTTCTGGAACCCAACACCCTGCCGGGAATGACGCCCTCCACGGTCTTTTTCCACCAGGCGGCGGCGGCCGGGATCACCCAGGCCGGCGTCATCGACCGGATCATCCAGTCCGCCCTTCTGGACCACGCGGCCAAGCGAGGGCCCCTGTGAATGAACGGCCCGACAGCCACCGTTGAGCGCATCGGCCGGATCGTCCTGGAGAACGTCGAGGAGCTGGGGAGGATTCTTCTTCTCTTCCTGTCGGCCCTGTCCTGGATGGTCCGCCCTCCCCTGAAAGCGCGCCAGATTTTCAAGCAGATGGAGTTCGTGGGGGTCAAGTCGATCTTCGTGGTGGTCCTGACGGGGACCTTCACGGGGATGGTCATGGCGCTCCAGGGATATCACGGATTCCGGATGTTTGCCGCGGAGAGCCTTGTCGGGTCCACCGTTGCTCTCGGGATGACCCGAGAACTGGGGCCGGTCCTGACGTCGCTCATGGTGACCGCCCGGGCCGGCTCGGCCATGGCGGCGGAACTGGGGACCATGCGCGTCACGGAGCAGATCGACGCCCTGGCGGTCATGGCCGCGAACCCGGTGAAGCACCTGATTGTACCCCGGCTCATCGCGGGCGTCCTGATGGTTCCGCTTTTGACCGTCGTGTCCGACTTCATGGGCATTCTCGGAGGATACTTCGTCGGCGTCCACATCCTGAACATCAACTCCGGTGCCTTCATGAAAAACATCTTCAAATACGTAACCTTGAATGATATTTACAGCGGCCTGGTGAAGGCCGCCTGTTTCGGCCTCCTCATGGCCCTGATCGGCTGCTACAAGGGTTTCAACACACGGGGCGGAGCGGAGGGGGTCGGCCGGGCAACGACGGAGGCCGTGGTCCTGGCGTCCATTTCGATCCTGGTGAGCGACTATATCCTGACGGCGATGATGTTCTGAGATGATACGACTGGTCGACATTCACAAGTCCTTTGGAAAGCAGAAGGTTCTCGACGGACTCAACCTCACCGTCGAGAAAGGGAAGACGACGGTCATCATCGGCCGCAGCGGCGGCGGCAAGAGCGTCCTCCTGAAGCACATCATCGGCCTGATCCGCCCGGACAGAGGGCAGGTGATCGTGGAAGGGGAGGACATCACGGTCCTGAACGACAAGGACCTCAACGAGGTCCGCAAGAAGTTCGGCATGCTCTTCCAGGAAGCGGCCCTCTTCGATTCCATGAACGTGGCGGAAAACGTAGCGTTCCCCCTTCGGGAGCACACGAACATGTCCAGTGAGGAAATCATGGACAGTGTCCGCGACCGCCTTGCGGCGGTGGGTCTCTCGGGGGTGGAGGAGAAGATGCCCTCGGAGTTGAGCGGAGGCATGAGGAAGCGCGTCGGCCTGGCCCGGGCGCTGGCGATGCGGCCGCAAATCGTTCTGTTCGATGAGCCCACGACGGGATTGGACCCGGTCATGACGGAGGCCATCAACCAGCTCATCGTGGAGACCCAGCGGGCCTTCAACCTGACCTGCGTCGTCATCAGCCACGACATCCAGTCGGTCTTCGAGATCGGCCACCGCGTCGCCATGCTCTATGAAGGGCGCATCATTGAATACGGAACCCCGGAGGAGGTCCGGGCGTCCCGGAACCCCGTGATGGTCCAGTTCCTCACGGGCAGCACCGAAGGGCCCATTCAGATTCTGTAAGGGAGCGCCGGGGGGGACATCCGCGCGCGGGAGGTTTGCATGACATCCATCAGCACGGAAGCGAAAGTGGGGCTTTTCGTCCTCGCGGGCATCATCATCCTGGCCTTCATGTCCTTCCAGGTTTCCCAGCCGGGATTCGGCCTGAAACGGGGCTACAGGATCCAGGTGGTCTTCGAGAACGCGGCGGGTCTCGACAAGGACGCCTCCGTACAGGTTGCCGGCGTCGAGGTCGGGCGGGTCGACTCCATTGCCCTTCAGGACGGAATGGCCCTCATCACCCTGCGGATCAAGCCGGACGTTGAGCTCGCAAAGGACGTGACGGCCTCCATCCGGACCCACGGGCTCCTGGGCGACAAATACATCGAGCTCTCCCCGGGGACCAAGGGGAACGGCAATCTCGAGGAGGGAGAGCGGATCGCCAACGTGGAGCGACAGGCCGACGTGGACAAGCTGATCCATCAGATCTCCGGGATTTCCGAGGACATCCGGGGTGTTACGACGACCCTGAACAAGGTCTTGGGCGGCCAGGCCGGCCAGGAGGCCGTCGGGGACATCGTCACCAGCATCCGGCAGCTTGCCGTCAATCTCAATGCCGTCGTGAAGAACAACGAGCGGACGCTCCACGCCATGCTGGAAAACGGCCGCATGCTGAGCGAAAACCTCAACAAGGTGGTGACCCAGAACGACCAGAAGATCGCCCAGGTGGTGGATAACCTCCAGAGCGCCTCCAAGGAAATGGAGAAGACGTTTGCCTCCCTGAGCGAAGTCACCGAGGGGATCCGGAAAGGGGAGGGAACCGTCGGGAAGCTTGTCAAAGACGATGAGATGGCAGACCGGCTCAACAAGACCGTCGCGTCCCTGCAGGACGTCTCGGACAAGCTCAGCCAGGGGAAGGGAACCCTCGGCAAGCTGATCAACGAGGACGAGACGGTAAACAATCTCAACGCCGGCCTCGCGGGCATCAACCGCTACCTGGCCAAGCAGGAGCAGTACCGGACCCACCTGGGCTACCGGGGCGAGTATCTCATCGAGCACAACAACTGGAAGAGTTACGTGAATCTCCGGATCCAGCCCCGGGAGGACTATTTCTACATCCTGGGTCTCGTTGCCGATCCCCGGGGCCGAAAGTACATACGGGATTACACGGTGGGCGGCGTGACAAGCCGGGTGGAGGAGTGGGACAAGAACGGGCTCCTCTTCAACGCCCAGGTGGCCAAGCGCTACCGGGACCTCGTCCTCCGGGGCGGCATCTTCGAATCGACGGGGGGCGCAGGCCTGGATTACCTGGCCTTCAACGACCGGCTCCAGCTGACCTTCGAGGCCTTCGACTTCACGGACGACAACAGGCGGGCCCACCTGAAGGGATACGGGGAGTGGCGCCTCCTCAAGTACCTGTACCTGACCGCCGGCTGGGACGACTTCATCAACAAGGACAACCGCTCCCCCTTCGTGGGATTTTCGATCCGGTTCGAGGACGACGACCTGAAGTACCTCATGACCTCGGCGCCGATTCCGAAATAACGGACGGTGATGCGGCAGGAAGGAGGAGCTTGTCCCGGGGCGCGCAGAAGGCCGCGCATTCATCCATGCTTTCGAAGTATATAAAAAGACGGATGTTTCGGCGCGCCCGAAAGGTCCGGCAAAATGGATCAAACTGCTTGACACGAATCGAGAAAGCACTATATTTAGCCCGCTTTTGAAAACCTCATCGAGGTCCGGGGTAACGATGATGGGCCGGTTCTTCACTCCCGCACAGGTTCAGATCGCCGGTAGTGCTTTTACACAGGCGGAAAACCTGGTGGGAAGGCACTTCCGGATGACCGGGGAAGACATGAAGGCCCACCGGTACGACGTGAAAACCCTGGCTTTCCTCGAAGATCACGAGGTGCGGGACGAGGCCTTCGCCCACCTGTGCAAGTACCAGTCGGGACGGGAGAAGGCGGGGTTGGGGCAGGCTCCGGGGATGCACTTCTACAGGGTGTGCCTCCAGGACAACCGGATTCTCGACGCCGTGGAGCGGGGCACCTCTTTCATCCGGCTCAATCCGCTGCTGCTGTACATCGCCGCTCACGAACTGGTGCATATCATCCGATTCGACCGGGGGGAAATCGACTTTGATGCCCCGGAGTCGGACAAGACAAGGGAAGAGGAGAAGGTCCACGGAATCACCCGGACCATCCTCCAGGGCCTGCGGCAACCGGAAGTGGGGATCGTGGCCGAATGCTTCGACAGCCGGTATCGGCTGGGAGACTGGGTGAATTAAGATTTGGATGGAGGTTTGAGGAGATGCCGATCTACGAATACAAATGCCGGAAATGTGGAAAGGTTTTCGAGATGTTCCAGCGGATCACGGATG
This sequence comes from Syntrophales bacterium, assembly GCA_035363115.1. Taxonomy (NCBI): domain Bacteria; kingdom Pseudomonadati; phylum Thermodesulfobacteriota; class Syntrophia; order Syntrophales; species Syntrophales bacterium. The sequence goes on from DAOSEM010000004.1 coordinate 18,478, forward strand.
ATCCTGCAACGTCCTGCCAGTTCTGCAAGGGGCCGGTGAATAAGCTCATGTCCCAGACGACGTTCCACCTGAAGGGGGCGGGCTGGTACGTAACCGATTACGGCGGAAAAAAGGCCCCCAAGACCGAGGCTCACGAGACGAAGGAATCTTCATCCTCTTCGGAGACGACCTCAGGCGACGCTGCAAAACCCGAATCTTCCTCCTCCGACGCATAAGAACGAAAAGATAGAGGGGCAGGTTTAAACCGACCCTCCAGAGATGGCTCAGAAAAGGGGACAGGTTTCCGAACCTTCCCCTTTTATTATTTGCTATGAGTACAAACGCAAGCATGCCTCCGTTCTCTTCTTACGCGAAATCATGAATACCCCCAAGCCTGTCGCAATGTCCACCGGCTCCCTGGAGATGATCGCGGCCACGCCCGACCATCTTGCCGCCGAGAACGAATCCCCCGAATGCCTGGCATCCCTTCTGAATGCGCGGGTGGAACCGGGGTGGCCGCCGGGTGAATACGACCGGGACGCCCGGGAGTATTTTCGGGAACGCCTGGAGGAAGGCGGCGCGGACGTTGCCGGATGGTACGTCTGGTATGCGCTTCGGAAGGGAGAATCAGGCGGGCCTTCGGTTCTGGCGGGCGCCGGTGGATACTTCGGACCCCCCGACAACGACGGCACCGTCGAGATCGGCTTTTCTGTCATGCCCGGCTGGCGGGGACTGGGATGCGCGACGGAAATGGCCGGCATGCTTGTCCGGCGTGCCTTTGCCGACGGGCGGGTGCAGAAAGTCGTCGCCCATGCCGCGCCCGCAAACCCGATGTCCCGCCGTGTACTCGAAAAATGCGGGTTTTTCTTCGTTTCCAGGGACGAGACGTCCGGCGACAATCGTTTCGAAGTTTTTATACCACCCGGATCCGGCCCGGGTTTTCCGCGGTCACCTCGCCGATGATCGCGGCGCTTTCGACGCCGGCATTCCGGATCCGGCGGAGGAGTTCTTCCGCTTCCCCGGCGTCCACGGAGACAAAGAGGCCGCCCGATGACTGGGGGTCGTAGAGGATGTCCGCCAGCCATTCCGGGCAGGAGGACTCGACCGTAACCATCCCCTTTCGGAAGGCCCGGTTCCGGTGGAGGCCTCCCGGAAGGATTCCCGTCTCGGCCAGGTCCCGGATGCCCTTGAAATAGGGGACCTCCGACGAGCGGATCAGCAGTCCCGCCTGCATTCCCTCGATCATCTCGCAGGCGTGGCCCAGGAGGCCGAAACCCGTGATGTCCGTGCAGGCGTGGATTCCGGGGGTTTTCTCGATTTCCGCGGCCGCCGCGGCATTGAGGGCGGCCATGGAGCGGACCGCCTCCTCCGCCAGTTCCGGGCCCGCCATTCCCGCCTTGATGGCCGTACCGGCGATGCCGGTCCCCAGGGGCTTCGTGAGGATCAGCCGGTCCCCCGGCCGGGCGCCGCGATTCAGGAGAACCCGGTCGGGATGGACAATCCCCAGGACGGACAGGCCGTATTTCGGCTCGTCATCCTCGACGCTGTGACCGCCTACAAGGAGAACACCCGCTTCCCGCATCTTGTCCAGCCCCCCCCGGAGGATCTCCCGGAGGATCGTCTTGTCCATCCTGGCGATGGGAAAGCACACGATGTTCAGGGCCGTCACGGGCCGACCGCCCATGGCGTAGACGTCGCTCAGGGCGTTGGCCGCGGCGATCTGCCCGAAGGCGTACGGATCGTCGACGATGGGCGTGAAGAAGTCCACCGTCTGGATGACCGCCAGGTCCTCCCGGAGTTGGTACACCCCCGCGTCCTCGCCGTGCTCCATGCCCACGATCAGGCTCGGGTGCGAGGCGAGCGGGAGGTCTTTCAGGACTTCGTGCAGGTCGCCCGGACCGATCTTGCAGGCTCAGCCGGCCCCGCGGACCGTCTCGGTCAGGCGGACATTCTCCTCGGTCATTCGTTTCTCCGGAAGCAAATATAACAACTCATGTTTTACCGCTGCTGATCTCTTCCAGCGCCTCCAGGGCCGCCGTTACGTCCGTGGCATCGTTGAAGAGGCTGAACGAGAAGCGGACGGCTCCGTCGGGGAAGGTCTTCAGGGTCCGGTGGGCAGCCGGGGCGCAGTGCAGTCCGGGGCGGGTCAGGATTCCGAAGCGCTCGTCCAGGACCAGGGACACCTCCGCGGGCGATAGGTCCCCCACGTTCAGGGAAACGACGGGGATGCGCCGCGCCGACTCCGAGGGGCCGTAGACGGTCACACCCCGGAGGGTGTGGAGTCCATCCAGGAAGGCCGCCGTCAGGATTTCCTCGTGGCGACGCACGCTCTCCACGCCCACTTCCAGGATCGTCGCCGTCCCGGCGGCCAGGCCCGCCAGGCCCACCGTGTTGGGCGTTCCCGACTCGAACATGTCGGGCAGGAAGTCCGGCTGCTCCTCGAACTCGGAACGGCTCCCCGTGCCGCCCCGGAGGAGGGGGCGGAGCCGCCGCTCCATGCCGGGACCGATGCAGAGGCCCCCGGTCCCCTGGGGCCCGAAGAGGGATTTGTGGCCCGTGAAGGCCAGCAGGTCGATCTTTGCCTGCTCCATCGACAGCGGTACGGCTCCGGCGGTCTGGGCGGCGTCGACGCCCAGGACGATCCCCCGCTCCCGGGTGATGGTCCCGATCTCCTTCACGGGCAGAATCGTTCCCGCCACGTTGGAGGCGTGGGTCATGAAAACGGCCCTGGTGTTCGGCCGGATCGCGGCGGCCACGTCCGCCGGGTCAAGGGCGCCCTCCCGCGAGCAGCGGACCGCCGTGACCTCCACGCCGTTCGATTCCAGGAAACGGAGGGGGCGCATGACGGAGTTGTGCTCGACGGAAGACGTGACTACGTGGTCCCCCGGGGAAAGGAGGCCCAGGATGGCCAGGTTCAGGGCCTCCGTGGCGTTTTTCGTGAAGACGACCCGCATGGGATCGGAGACCCCGAGCAGGCGGGCTGCGTTTTCCCGCGCCTCCAGGATGACCCGGGCCGCGGCGACGGAGAGGCGGTGGGCCGAGCGGCCCGGGCTGCCTCCAATCTCTCGGCTGAACCGGTCCATGGCCCGGTAGACCGCCTCCGGCTTGGGCCAGGAGGTGGCGGCGTTGTCGAGGTAGCGGATCGGATTGTGTTCGGAGTTCAAGGCGTCGATAACCCCTTCCCGCCCGGGAAACCCCGCTGCCTGCCGTTCGGCGGGCGTTTCCCGCGGCTCTGCTATCTTACGGAAAGGACATCGATTTGCAAGAGAATTCCATTTGACGGGACAGGCCTTTGTGGTATGGGACGCCCGGAACTGCTAGTACAGGGAGACCGGAAATACGATTTCATGAGTCTGAATTCTTCTTTCCCCTTGCGGGACGTATTCGATTTTGCGGGTTTTTTTGCTGGACGCCTCTTGCTCCGGCGGAAGACCCCCCTCCTGGCAAGCTTCAAGATCACCTGGCGGTGCAACCTGGCCTGCAAAGGATGCCCGTTCCACCGGCGGGCGAAACAGCCCGGGAGTTCCATGGAATGGGACACGGTCCGGCGCTCTCTCGATGCGCTGGCGGAGATGGGCACCCGGATCGTTGTCTTCGAGGGCGGCGAGCCCTTCCTCTGGGAGGACCGCGGGCGCACCCTGGACGACGCCGTCAGTTATGCGAAAGGCCTCTTCACCCGGGTCGCCGTGACCACGAACGGGACGTTTCCCCTCCGTGGCCCGGCGGACATCCTCTGGGCGAGCCTCGACGGCCGGAAGGATACCCACGACCGGCTCCGGAGCGGCTCCTTCGACCGGGTCATGAAGAGCCTGCGGGAAACCTGTCACGCCCGGGTGCTCGTTCACGTCACCGTCCACCGGGAGAACCGCCGGGATCTGGAGCCGCTGCTTGCGATGCTCCGGGACATTCCCTCCGTCCGAGGCGTCACGCTCCAGTTCTTCTACCCCTACGGCCAGGGGGAGGCGCCTCTGTCCATGACCCGGGCGGAGCGTCGGGAGACGGTTGAGGAGATTATCCGCCTGAAGGAGCGGGGTTTCCCCATCCTCAACGACGCAGGCCGCCTTCGTGCCATGGCGGCGGGTTTGTGGCGCTGCCATGACGACATCCTGGTCAACGTGGATCCGGACAGTACGATCACGCAGGGATGCTATGTGAAGAGCCGCGGCGAGGTCCGCTGCCGGGACTGCGGCTTCACCCCCGTGGCGGAGGCGTCGGGAGGCGTGGATCTGCTTCCCGGATCCCTCCGGGCGGGCTGGTCCGTCTTTCTCTCCCGGTCATAGGGGAGTCCCGATCCGGCGTCATCGCCGAGCCTTCCCGAACCCGGTCCACTGGGGAGAACATTTGCCCGGGAGGGAAGGGATGCCTATCTTTTCCCGTAGGCGCAGAAGATTCCTTCGGCACGCGGCCGGAGAAATCCTCGAAACCGGCGCCGCCCGGAGGAGACGATGAACGATTTCTGGATTGTCCTGCTTGTTATCGGGGTGTGGTTCTTTCTTCAGGCCTACCTGCTGCCCAGGCTGGGGGTCAGCACGTGAATGCGCCCCGCCTGCAAGGATGCAGGCAAAGAGGAAGGACCGGTTTCGGAGGAGGACTCCTCGGCCGGGTCCCGCTGAGCGTCTGAATGAACGGCGGCATGCTTCCGGCCGCCGTTCGCCTTGTTGAAGCCCACGTCCAGCAACCGTTCCGTCTCGCTCGCGCGTAGTTTCGGCGTCCGGGCTCCCAGGACCACCGCCATCATCCGGATATTGTCGCGTTTCGCCGTGGCGATGATGTTGTAGCCCGAGGCGCAGACGAACCCCGTCTTGATTCCGTCCGCTCCGGGGTAATGGGCCAGGAGCCGGTTCCGGTTGCGCAGGATCTTGTTGTGATAGGTGTATTCGCGCATGGAATGGACGGTGAGGGATTCTGGGAAGTGGTCCAGGTAGGAACGGGACAGCGTCATCATGTCCCGGGCCGTCGTAACCTGCCCCTTGGCCGGGAGACCGTGGGGATTCACGAAGCGGGTGCGGGTCATCCCCAGCTCCCGTGCCTTTCCGTTCATCCGGGCCACAAAGTTCACCGCGTTTCCTCCGCCCAGGTGCTCCGCCACGGCCTGGGCCGCGTCGTTGGCCGAGGCCACGGAGATCCCCTTGATCAGCTCGATGAGAGGCACCTTTTCCCCTTTTTCGAGAAACATCGTGGTGCCCTTCGTGGCGTATGCCTTCCCGCTGACGGCCACCAGGTCGTTCACGCGGACCCTGCCCTGCTGGAGATCTTCGAAGACCAGGTAGAGGGTCATGATCTTCGTCAGCGATGCCGGTGGAATCATCTGGTCCGGATTCTCGGCGAAGAGCATATCGCCGGTGTTGTGGTTCACGACAACGGCCGATTTGAGAATGGGCGCCGGCGGTGCCTTGCTGGCCTTGCCCCGGGCCTTCTTCGCTTTGGCCAGGGCGGCCGACGGGACAAGAAGGAACAGAAGAATGAGAACGACGGCGATGACTCTGCGATATTGCATGGGGCGATTCCCTCTGGGTTTGTAAGATTCGGGGGCCGCCGAGGTGCGGCTGCATGGAAACATACGGGATTGGGCGGCGCAACGCAAGGAAAAATCGGGTTCCGGAGGAGAGGGGAGGCGCCGGATCCCCGGAAACAAAGGGCTCACGCTTCTGTGCCGAAACGCTCCAGATAGGCTCCCATGTCAAACTTGCGCTTGAGCCCCGCGGCATTCATGTATCGGACGTTCCCGAAAATGGTCCGCTCCCCCCAGGGCCGGTCGTGCTTTCCGAGGCACCAGGCCACCCCGGCAAATCCGTTGGGGTCCCGGCCGTCCAGCTCCCAGCGGTTGTTCAGCGCGAGCATCGTCCGAAAGGCATCCGCCGGGGAAGCGCTCCATTCGAGGATCTTCTTCCCCCAGTACATCCGCATGTAGTTGTGCATCTTCCCCGTCCGGACCATCTCCCGCTGGGCCGCGTTCCAGAAGGGATCGTGGGTCCGGGCCTCCTCGAGGTCCTGGAGGCCGTACACGTACTCCCGGGGATCACGGGCATGGTCTTCCAGAGTCCTCCGGGCCCAGGCCGGGACGGCCCCTTCGTACGCGTCGTAGGATGGGTTGTAGTGGACGAAATTCACGGCCAGCTCCCGCCGGACGATCAACTCCTCCAGGAAGGCATCCTTCGCGGCGGGGTTTCCCCGCCGGGATGCCCGGACGGCCAGGGCGATCTCCAGGGGGGAGATATGGCCGAAGTGCAGGTATGGGCTCAGGTCCGATACAGCATCGGAGCCGGGGATGTTCCGCTCCGTTGCGTAACGGTCCAGGCCGTCGTCAAGAAAGCGCTCCAGGCGTTTTCCCGCCTCGCCGGGGCCGCCCCGGAAGGAATCGACGGGCGGCACGCTCCGATCCAGGGAAAGGGTACGCAGGACGGCCTCCGCGTCGTCCAGGGAGAGACCGGGCAGCCGAAGCCCCAGGGAATCGCGCTCTACCGGCGTCTCTTCCAGGGGATGCAGGAAATCCGTCAGGCGCGTCCGGATCTTCGGCCGCAGTGTGGCGGCGCTGAACTCCTCCTTCGGTGAGGCCGACTCCACGGGGACGATCACGTCCGATTCGACCTGGATGAGCGGGCAGAGGGCATCCCGGGCGGCGGCCTCCCGCCATGCCTTCTGGATCCGCAGGTAGCCGCGGTCCGTCACGGCCAGGGCGGCGTCCCGGCACAGCTCCAGGGCGCCCTTTTCCGGAGAGACGATCCGGACAACCAGGGCGACCCCCCGTTTTTCCAGGTTATTCCGAACCTCCCGCAGACCCTCCAGGAGAAACCGGTAGTGCCGCAGGTTCGCCTCGGGGAAGTCCGGCGTGAGTCCGAAGAAGGCCACGACGGGAAGAGCCGGCCCGTTGGCCTCCCGGATGGCGAACTCCAGGGCGTGGTTCCAGGACGCCCGCTGGGACGCCTGCATCCAGTAAAGGATCCAGCGGCCCCTCCGGGGGGACTTGCGGTTCAGGGGAGTGATGCGCTCTGGATGGATCATGGATGTTCGATTCTCCCGGCCTGAGATACCCGGGATTGTCACGTCCGGCCCCTGAAATGTCAACAGGAAAGGAGACTTACGCCTTGACAGGCCCCGGGGTGTTTCCTATAGTGGCAAGCCACCGCCGGAAACGGCGGATTCTGCAGCATCCCGTGCAGGGTATGCGGATCCCGGCAGGGCCATCCTGCATCGGTTCATTCCTGGATATGCGGAGGATCTCATGACAGCCAAGGACATCATCGCAGCGGAGGCGGCCCCGAAGGCTATCGGCACCTACTCCCAGGCTGTCCGGGCGGGGGCATTCGTGTTCCTTTCCGGGCAGATCGGTTTGGACCCGGCGACGATGGCGCTGGAGGAGGGGATCGAAAGGCAGATCCACCGGGTCTTCTCCAACCTGAAGGCCGTGGCGGAGGCCGCCGGGCTGGCCCTGGACGATGCGGTCAAGCTGACCATCTTCCTCACCGACTTAGGGCATTTCCCCAAGGTGAACGAGATCATGGCACAATATTTCAAGGAACCTTATCCCGCCCGGGCCACCGTGGGTGTGGCGGCCCTTCCGCGCCAGGCCCTGGTGGAGGTGGAAGCGATCCTGGCGGCGGGAAACGGAGGATGAACGTGGCTGAGCGGATCCTGTACTACAGCACCAACCGGAACCTGGACCAGGCGCCGGGGATCGTCCCCTTCAAGGGAAAGGTGTCCTTCCGGGAGGCCCTCCTCCAGGGCCAGGCCCCCGACGAGGGGCTCTTCATGCCCGACCGGATCCCGGCCCTGAAGCCCGAAGAGATCCGGGCCCTGAAGGGCAGACCCTATACGGAGGCCGCCCTGCTCGTGGGCTGGGCATTCCTGCGGGACGAGATCGGGAAGGACGAACTCCGGCGGATTGTCAAAGACGCCTATGACTACGAGGTCCCGCTGGAGCCGATAACCGACCGCAAGTACGTGATGCGCCTCGACCGGGGCCCCACCGCCTCGTTCAAGGACTTCGCCGCCCGCATGATGGCCCGCCTCATGAGCCACTTCCGGGATCCCGGCAGCCGCCTGAACATCCTGGTGGCCACCTCGGGCGACACGGGAAGCGCCGTGGGCGACGCCTACCGGGGCGTCCCGGGCATCGCCGTGACGATCCTCTATCCCCGGGGCGAGGTAAGCGGGCGCCAGAAGAAGCAGCTCGACACCATCGGGCAGAACGTCCAGGCGGTCTCAGTGGAGGGCAAGTTCGACGACTGCCAGGACCTGGTGAAGCAGGCCTTTGCCGATCCCGGGCTCATGGGGATGAACCTGACCTCGGCCAACTCCATCAACTTCGGCCGCATCCTGCCGCAGATCGTCTATTACGTATATGCCTGCGCCCAGTTGGCGGAGCCGGGCGAAGAGATCGTCTATTCCGTTCCCTCGGGCAACTTCGGAGACGCCCTGGGGTGCGAGTACGCCCGCCGGATGGGCCTGCCCGTCCGCGCCCTGGTCATGCCCACCAACGAGAACGACGAGTTCCCGCGTTTCCTTGAAACCGGCGTCTACGCGAAGATTTCGCCGTCCCGGGCCTGCCTGTCCAACGCCATGAACGTGGGGCATCCGAGCAACCTGGCGCGCTTCTTCGACCTCTACGGCGGTACCGTCGACCGGGGCGGCCGCGTATGGAAGCGGCCCGACCGGGACGAGATGCAGCGGCGAATCTTTTCCGTGTCCGTCTCCGACGACGAAACCCGCCGGACCATCCGCCGGGTCTACGACACCTTCAGGGTCGTCCTGGAGCCCCACGGAGCCGTGGGCTGGAAGGGACTGGAGACTTGGCTGGAGCGGCACGGCGACTTCCCCCTCTGCGTCTCCCTGGAGACCGCCCACCCCGCCAAGTTCCCCGAAGAGGTAAGGGCAATCCTGGGCATCGACCCGGAGCTGCCCCCGAGCATGCGGGACCTGGATTCACGGACGGGTGAGCCTCATGAAATGAGCGGGCGATATGAGGATTTCAGCGAGTACCTGAGAAAGCGCCTGCGGGGAAAGGACTGACGACGGACGCTTTCCGTCCGTCCGTCGATCCGCTCTTCCGCTGAGGCGGCGTGCGGCTGTTCCGATTCCGGCGGGGGTGTTCCGCCGAAAACGGCGGCAACGGGATCATTGGAAGGCACAGGCAGGGGAGGAAATCGGGAGGCCTATGGATCGACTCGATCAGAAACTGGTTCAGCTGGAGCGCAAGCTGTTCGACCTGTCCAGCCTCCTGCAGGCGGGCAAGGCCTTCGACAACCTGCTGGGCGCACGGGAGCTCTACAACGTATTTGTCAGCATCGTGCAGGAGCGCTTCGGTCTTTCGACCTATGCCCTGTTCATCATGAACGATGAGGGGACCCGGTTCGAAATGGTACAGGGCTTCGGCCTGGCGGCGGATCTGGCGGCGGATTTCTCGTTTCCGGCGGATGAGGGGCTGCTCTGGCAGGCGCTTCGGCAGGGGCAGCCCTTTGCCACGGTCGACAGCCTGGGGGAGCCCCGCTTCGCGGTTCCGTTCGAAAAATATCGGCTGTCGGGACTCTCGAGCCGGTATTTCGTTCCCCTGGTCCACCGCGGAAAGGTGGTGGGGCTGCTCAGCGTCGGCACGAAGAGGTATACCGGTTCCTACACGGACGACGACCTCGAGTTCCTGAACATCCTGGCCGAGCAGGCCGCGGTCAGCATCATCACCGCCAGGCTCTATGAGAAGAGCGAAGCGAGCATGGTCGAGCTGAACAAGACGGTCAAGAACCTGTCCATCCTGTACAACATCGGCCGGGCCATGAACCACATCGGCGACCTGAAGAACCTGCTGAAGTTCATCCTGCAGCAGGCCATCGAGACCACCGAGGCCCAGAAGGGATCGCTGATGCTCTTCGATCAGCAGACCCGGCGGCTGGTGATCCATGTCGTCAATGGACTCCCAGACAAGAAAACGGAGGAGGCCATCAATTCGGGCCTGATGAGCTGCCGGACCTTCGCCGTCGGCGAGGGCATCGCCGGCAAGGTCTTCGAGACGAGGGAAGCGATCATCGTCAACGCGGCGGACAAAGACGAGCGATACCTGGAAAACCGGGAATCCAACGTCGAATCGATCCTGTGCATCCCGCTGGTCGTCGCGGACGAGGCCATCGGGGTCATCAACATCACCAACAAGCGAAGCGAGGGGATCTTCACGGCGGAAGACCTGGAGCTGCTCAACGCCCTCGGCAACCAGGCGGCCGTGGCGATCAACAACACCTCCCTCTACGAGATGGCGATCACCGACGAGCTGACGGGGCTCTACATCCGGCGCTACTTCAACGTGAAGCTGGATTCGGAATTCCGGCGCGCCAGGCGGTACGGCCACCGCCTCACGCTGGCCATGTGCGACCTGGATCACTTCAAGAGCGTGAACGACACGTACGGCCACCAGATGGGCGACAAGGTTCTGCAGGCCGTGGCGGCCCTGCTCAAGGCTCACGCCCGGGAAAGCGATATCCCGGCCCGGTTCGGCGGGGAGGAGTTCGTCGTCATCCTCCCGGAGACCGGCGGGGAGGGCGGAATGGTTTTCGGGGAGCGAATCCGTACCGCCGTGGCGGGAAGCAAGGTGGAGGGGTATCCGGATCCGTTCACCATCAGCATCGGCCTGGCGACCTTCCCGGACGACGCCGACTCGATCCAGTCCCTGATCCGTGCCGCCGATTCCGCCCTGTACGAGGCCAAGGAGAGCGGGCGGAACCGGGTTCAACGCTTCGTCCCGCCTCCGGCGGCGAACTGACCGGAAGCGCTCCGGCAAAGCCGCCGCCGGGTTCCGGGCAGGCCGGCCTCAGTCCAGGGCCGCCCGGACCTTGGCGGAGAGCTGCTCGATGCGGAAAGGCTTCTGCAGGAACCCGCTGCAGCCGCGGTCCATGATATCCTGGGCCTGGCCGTTGATGCTGTATCCGCTGGAAAGGATGACCCGGACCGCCGGATTGATCTCCCGGAGGCGGTCGAAGGTCTCTCCCCCCGAGATCCCCGGCATGACCATGTCGAGGATCACCAGGTCGATCTTCTCCTTCTTTACCATGTACACGGCAATGGCGTCCTGGCCGCTTCCGGCCACGTAGACCCGGTATCCCAGGGAAACGAGAAGCTCCCGGGTGACCTCGGCCACCGTCTGCTCGTCGTCGACCAGCAGGATCGTTTCATGGCCTCCGATGATCGTTTCGCTTTCCTCCCGGCTCCGGACGACCGCTTTTTCCGTCGCCGGCAGATAGATGGTGAATGTCGATCCCCGGCCGGGCCGGCTGTCCACCTGGATGATGCCCCCATGCCCCTTCACGATGCCGTACACCATGGCCAGTCCAAGTCCCGTACCCCGCCCGATGGCCTTCGTCGTGAAGAAGGGGTCGAAGATCCGCTCGAGGATCTTCCGGTCCATTCCGATCCCCGTGTCGGAGACGCGGATCTTCACGTATCGGCCCGGTCTGGCGTCGTAGGGCGCCGTATCCTCCTCGCCCAGGACGACATTCGCCGTCTCCAGGTCGATGTCCCCGCCCGCAGGCATGGCCTGCCAGGCGTTCACGTAGAGGTTCATGAACACCTGCTCCATCTGTCCCCGGTCGACCTCCACGGCCCGGAGATCCTCGGCGAGGTTCCGGTAAATGGAGATTTCCTTTTTCGTCCTCCCGAAGAGGGAAGACGTTCCGGCGAGGATTTCGTTCATGTCGGAGGGCTTCACTTCATATTTCCCGCCCCGGGCGAGGCCGAGGAGCTGCTTCGTCAGGTCCGTCCCGCTCTTCACCTGTTCCTCGATCCGCTTGAGCCGGTCGTAATGTGGATGCGACGGCTCCAGGTCCAGCAGGGTCAGGGAAGCATATCCCTGGATGCCCATGAGCAGATTGTTGAAATCGTGGGCGATGCCGCCGGCCAGGGTCCCGATGGCCTCCATCTTCTGGGCCTGGCCGAGCTTCTTCTCCATGTCCAGCAGTTCCGTGACGTCCTTCATCATACCCACGACGCCGATGACGCGTCCATCCGCATCGCGAAGAAAGCTGCTGTTCATGTTGAAGATACGCTCCATCCCGTCCCGGGTCAGCATGGCGCCGATGTGGTTGCTGACGACCCTGTTTTTATCCCGGATCCCCCGGAACAGCTTCCGGTACGTTCGCCGGTCGTCCTCCCGTGCGAAATCCGTGAAGTATCGACCCTGCAGCTCCTGGACATCGTGTCCCAGGATTCGCTTCCAGGCGGGATTGGCGTATGTGACGGCCCCCGTCATGTCCAGGGTGTAGATGATGTCCGGGGCGTTCTCGCTCAAGTCGCGAAAGCGCGCCTCGCTTTCCCGGAGCGCCTCCTCCGCATGCTTGCGGTCGGTGATGTCGAACATGGACCCCATGATCGTCGGCCTGTCAGACAGGTCGATGGACGCGGCGGACAGCTCGATCCACTTCTCCCGCCCATCCTTCCGGATGATCTTGAATTCATACCGTTCCGACGGCTCTTTGCCCTCCAGGCGCCGGGTGCCCCGGCCCCGAACCATTTCCCGGAAATCCGGGTGGATGAATTGCCAGAAGGGGAGGCCCTCCAGTTCGGTCAACGTGTAGCCGGTGATGGCCTCGAAGGCCTGGTTGACATAGATAAAAGCGTTGCCCTGGATGAGATAGATGCCCGCGGAGGTGCTTTCCATCAGGGCCCGGTATCTTTGCTCGCTCTCCTTCAGCGCCTTTTCCGCCTGCCTGCGCTCCGTGATGTCCAGAAGCGAGGCAATGGTCTGGGTCGTGCCGGGGATCAGATCTGCTTTCAGGGCGATGTCCCGGACGCGGCCGAACGCGTCGGAGAAGCGGAATTCGTAATATTTCGATGCGTTTTCGGCATCTTCCCGGCGCAGGCGGTGCTGCTCGATCATTCTCTCCCGGTCCTCCGGCACGACGAATTCCGTCCAGTTCCTCTTCCCTTCCGTTTCGCCCTTCGGACAGCCGGACAGCTTTTCGAACTCCGTATTGGCGAGGCTGATGGTCGTGTCATCCTCCACCACGATGATCGCCGTTCCCGAGTTTTCGAACAGCATCCGGAACCGGGATTCCGACTGCCGGAGCGCTTCTTCCGCCTGCCTGCGCTCCGTGATGTCGTTAATCAGGTACAGAATTGCCGTGCGGTCCCCCCGGCGCATCAGGACGGTCGCCGAAAGGGAGACCCAGGTGAGCCGGCCGCCGGCACCGACAATCCGGAACTCGTACGAGTCGGGAACCGGCTCCCTCCTCAACCGTTTCCCGTAGTTCGTTACGATGAGCTCTCGGTCCACGGGCCAGACAAAGTCCGGAAAGGACCCGCCTTCCAGCTTCTCCGCGGGAACTCCCAGGAGACCGGCCAGCTTTTGATTGACGAAGACGAAGCGGCTGTCCTGAAGGATGAAAACCGCCTCGTTGGCCCGGTCGATGGTGCTTCTGTATTGCTGGAACAGCTCTATACGAAACTCCTGCACCGTGTTCCCGGTCGAAAGCGCCTTATCACTGACGGCCGTCTCCTGCGGGCACGGATCCTTTCTTTCGTCGATGGTCTGTCCTCCGTTTTTTTTTCCCTCACCCATAACCATCCTCAATCTGTTTGGAATCGCGATGAAAATAAAAAACCCCACCATCAGGAAGGCAGGGTTATTTGAGCATGTCGTTTCGATCCATGTGAAGATTTACCCAACCGGTTGTTTTCGGGTCGGCATGCTGGCCCAGATGAGCCGGGATGTCAAGAGGCAGAACAGGGCGGAATATTCGTCTGTTGCATGTTTGTTGTTGGGGAGTATGGATCTGTCCAGATGCGGAACTGGGTGCCGCTCTTTGAATTGACGCGGTAGCCGACGGAAATGACGGCATCGAGGTTGTAGAATGTGCTCTCGTAAGTTTTGCCGTCTCTGGCAGTATGTGCAAAAAATGCACATACTGAATCTTTCAATAATTCACGTGATATGAATATATTGCCCAGGTGCTTTGTGATAACGCTACGCTCTGTTTGAAACAGCTCGGACATCTGTCTCTGTGTGAGCCAAATTGTTTCCCGCTCCAGTTTCACGTCCACACGGACGCCCTCGGGAGATTCATAGATCATGACGACCTGCCCGTAATCCGCCGGGGGCTCGCGCAGGATGTTTCGCCCGAGGTTCTTTTGTCTCATGTCATTCCCTTCAAGATTGGTTCGCGGCACCGGTCAGCGTTCCGCCGGTTCCGATTCCTGTCCCAGGGCTCTCTTCACGGCCCGGGCGAGGTCGCCCAGGGAGACGGGCTTCATCAGGAAATCCCGGCAGCCGAGTTTCTGCGCCGCCTCCTTGTCCATCCGCTCGCTGAATCCGGTGGTCAGGATGATCGGGAGATCGGGCCGGATCTTCAGCATCTCCTCGGCCAGGCGTGCGCCGGTCATGTTGGGCATCGTCATGTCCGTGATCACCAGGTCGTAGTCCCGAGGGTTTGCACGGAACGCCTCCAGGGCGTCGATGCTGCTCAGTCGGATGGCCACGTCATAGCCGAGGGACGTGAGCATCTCCCGCCCCAGGGAGGCGATGGGCTCCTCGTCGTCGACATACAGAATGTGCCCGCTCCCCTCGGGAATCAGGGCCATCTCCGGCCCTTCCCATTCCGTCGCGGCATCGAGCAGGGGCAGGTGAATCGTAAAAGTGGTTCCTTTCCCGGGCTCGCTTTCCACGTGGATCATCCCACCGTGGTCCTTGATGATGCCGTACACGACGGACAATCCCAGCCCTGTCCCTTCGCCGGACGCCTTGGTTGTGAAGAAAGGATCGAAAATCTTGTCCCGGACAGACGGATCGATCCCTTCCCCGGTGTCGCTCACCACCATCTTCAGATAGGGACCTTCTTTCAATCCCGGATCGAAAACCGGGCTTTGCGCGGTGAGTAGCTGCCGGCCGAGTCGCACCTCCAGGACACCCTCCCTGTCCCGCATGGCGTGCACGGCATTGGTACAGAGGTTCATCAGCACCTGGTGGATCTGGGTGGGATCGGCCAGGACGGTGTCGTGGTGAGTTTCGAATGACGTGCGGATTTCGACGGTCGAGGGAATGGACGACCGAAGCAGCTGCAGGACTTCCTTGACGACAGGGGTGACGACCATCGGCTTCATCTCCTGCTCCCGCCGGCGGCTGAAGGTCAGGATCTGCTTGACCAGGTCCCGGGAGCGGTCGCAGGCCTTCAGGATCTGTTCGAGATAGGGCTGGATCTGCGGGTCCGTCGTCCTGAACCGCGCCAGTTCCGCATAGCCTATCATCGCCGAGAGGATATTGTTGAAATCATGCGCGATGCCCCCGGCCAGTGTGCCGATGGCCTCCATCTTCTGGGCCTGCCGGAGCATCGTCTCGAGTTTGACCGCCTCGGTGATATCCCGGTTGAGGGAAATGTAGCCCGTCAGTACCCCCGCGGAGGTCACCAGCGGACTGATGGTCGAATCCGCCTGGATCAGTTTCCCGTCCTTCCGCCGGTTCGTCATGCGTCCGCTCCAGATCATGCCGCCCTTGAGGGTCTTCCAGAGATTCTCGTAAAAGGAATGATCCTGGACGCCGCTCTTCAGGAGCGACGGAGTCCTGCCGATGGCCTCGCTGCGGCTGTATCCGGTGACTTTCTCGAAGGCCGGATTCACGTACTGGATGACCCCGTCCGGGTCGGTAATCAGGACGCTTTCCGCGGCCCGCTCGATGGCGAAATTCAGGCGCCGCAGGTCTTCTTCCGCTCTCTTCCGCTCCGTAATGTCCAACAGGACGCCGTGATAGAGAATCGACGGGCCTTCCTTTTTCGGTGTGGCGATTGCCTGGAACCAGAGGGGGTCCCCGTCCGGCTTGACAAACCGGCCCTCGAACCGCCAGGGGGTCCCGGAAACCACCGCCTCCCGGAGTGAGGTCAGGAATCGGTTGCGGTCCTCCTCCACGACGTGATCGGCGAACATCGGGAAGAAGGCGTCGATCTCCGTGGACAACCCGAAGGTCTCCGTCAATTTCTCACTGACGTAGTTGACGTTGCAGCCTCCTGCGTCCGTGGCAACGAACTGGTATGCGACGCCGGGTATATTGGTCGCGATGCTGTGCAGCAGGATCTCCCTCTCCTGGAGCGTCCGGTTCATCCTCATCAATCGATCCATATACGTGTGGATGAGAACATAGAGCAGAGACGCCGTGATCAGGATGAACAGGATGCCCTTTGATATCTGGACATACGTCATCACGTTTGCATCGCGGACCAGCCAGGCGAGGACGGTGTCCGAGAAATATATCCACAGCACGCCGAAGAAAATGTAGATGCCGATGATCTTCAGGATTGCGTAGCGATCGTGTCGTTGCGAGGACGAATCCATATGCGCATCCATCGAATGGCCGTAAAGAAGGGATCTCTTTGCCGGCAGGCGGGCCCTTCCCGGTCCCGGCGCCTGTTGATGCCTTATCCTGTGTACCCCATTTCCAGTCCGATCCGGTCGAATTCCTCCTCCAGCGCCAGGAAGGCGGCCACCACGACGGGGTCGAACTGGACGCCGCTGCCTTTCTCAATGAATCCGAGTGCCTGCTCCCGTGTGCAAGGTCCCTTGTAACAGCGGCAGGAGCGCAGCGCGTCGTAGACATCCGCGACGGCCATGATCCGGGCCGCCAGAGGGATCTCCTCTCCTTTGAGCCCGTCGGGATAGCCTCTCCCGTCCCAGCGTTCATGGTGGCTCCTCGCGATGGAGATCCCCATGTTGATGAATGTGTTCCTGGGGTACACGTTGCGAACCGACTCCATGGTTGCAGCACCCACGACAGGATGCTCCTTCATGATGATGAACTCTTCCTCGGTCAGCTTGCCGGATTTCAGCAGGATCCGGTCGGGGCTGGCGACCTTGCCGATGTCGTGCAGCGGGCTGGCATTGAAGATGTTATGGATGAATGCCTCGTCGATCACCCGGTTGTACGGCTCTTGCCGGCCCAGTTTTTCCGCCAGCATCCCGCAGAATGTCTGGACCCGCTCCAGGTGCCTTCCCGTCTCCCTGTCCCTGGACTCGGCCAGCTTGGAGAGGGCGAAGATCGTCGACACCTGGGAGGCGGAGATCTCCTGAACCTGTTCCGCCACAAGGTCTTCCAGGTGAGCCTGGTAGCGCCGCAGCTTGAGGTGGGTCTCCACCCGCGCCTCGACCTCTTCAAACTGGAACGGCTTGGTCACGTAATCGACGCCGCCGCTGCCGAAGGCCTTCACTTTGTCGAGCGTCTCCGTGAGGGCGCTGATGAAAATAACGGGGATGTCCCGGAACCTTACATCCTGTTTCAGCCTCCGGCAGACCTCGAAACCATCCATCTCCGGCATGGTGATGTCGAGGAGGATCAGGTCGGGTTTTTCGTGCTCCACGGCCTTGAGGGCGAGTTTTCCGCTGGGTACGGGCCGCACGCGGTGGCCTTTCTCCTTGAGCATGCCGGCAAGGAGGGTGAGGTTGGCGGGCACGTCGTCCACAACAAGGATATCGGCTTGGACGGGATCCGTTTTGCTTTCGTTCTTCATGGATTATGCTCCAGGTGAAAAAAGCTCGATCAATGCTTCATATTCATAGCGGGCGGCCATCTGCCGCACCCACCGGGTGAAATCCGGATGTTCCGCCACTCGTCCGACCAGCTCGTTCAAGAGGTCCATGTCGGCGCTCTCCACCGCGTTCCGCATCTGCGAGACCAGTTCCGGGGCGAGGGCGGAGACGGTCCGCTGCATCAGCGCGGAGTCTTCCTCGCTGTCGGGTGCCCTTTCCGGCGCCCCGGTTTCATCGTACAGGAATTCGGCTCCCGTGAGCAGGCGGATGGTTTCAAACAGATCCTCTTCCTTGAACGGCTTCGACAGGTAGCCGTCGGCCCCGGCGGCGAAGATCCGCTGCCGGTCCTCCTCGAAGGCGCTGGCCGTGACGGCGATGACGGCCGTGCCCTTCAGTTCCGGCGTTGCTTTGATGACGCGCGTGGCTTCGTAACCGTCCATGACGGGCATGGTCATGTCCATGAGGACCACCCGGGGCTTCCACTCCCGGATCATCCGCAGGGCGTCCTCCCCGTTGACGGCCTCCCGGGTGGCGAATCCGACGTTGCCGAGCAGCCGGGAAAGAAGCTGGCGGTTCGTGTCCCGGTCGTCGGCGACAAGGACACGGATCTCGCCCTGACCGGGCTTGAGACGCAGGACGCGGCGCTTTGCCTCCTTCGGTTTCGCCTGCTCCTCCGTTCCTTCCCGGATGGGGATCTCGAAGCGGAAGGTTGTTCCCCTGCCGACGGTGCTGGTCACCGTGATGGATCCTCCCATGACCTGGATAAAGCCCCGGCTCAGGGCCAGTCCGAGGCCGGTTCCGCCGCTCTTGACCCCGGTCCGGGTCTGCTCGAAGGCCTGAAAGAGGATGCCTTTTTCCTCCTCGGTCATGCCGGGCCCCGTGTCCTCCACTTCGAAGAGGAGATCCACCTTGTCTCCCTTTCCGGCCCTGGCAGCCACGCGCAGGGCGATGCCGCCCTCCTCGGTGAACTTCACGGCGTTTCCCAGGAGGTTGATGAGGATCTGGCGGAGCTTCCCTTCGTCCGTTACCGCCCAGCGGGGAACAGGCCCGACCTCCTCCAGCAGGAAGGTCAGTTTTTTTGAATCTGTCCGGATGCGGAACATCCGTTCGATGTCCCGGAGGAATGTGTGCAGGTCGAAGGTGTTCGGCGTGAAGGTAGCCCGCCCGGCCTCGATCTTCGACATCTCCAGGATGTCGTTGATGAGCGCAAGCAGGTGTTCGCCGCTGCGGTTGATAACATCCAGGTGTTCCCGGGACTGCGGCGAGAGTTCCGGGTCCCGCTCCATGAGCTGGGCGAAGCCGAGGATGGCGTTCATGGGTGTCCGGATCTCGTGGGACATGTTCGCCAGGAACGCACTCTTGGAGCGGCTTGCCGCGTCGGCTGCATCCTTGGCCTCCTGGATGATGGTGATGTCCCGGACAGTACCGCGGAAGCCGGTGATGCTTCCCTGTGCGTCCCGCATCGGATAGGCGGAGGCGGCCGAGTAGGCACTGGCCCCGTCTTTCCGGGTGAGCCGCCAGTAGAAGTCTCCGGAGGGCTTGCCGCTCACGTAGACTTCATGGAAAATCCCGTAGATATGCCGGACTTCGTCTTCGTCCATGTAGGCGCTGAACGGGAGTCCGGCGAGCACCTCCTCTTCATCGTACCCCAGGAATCTGCGCAGGGCCGGATTGCAGAAGCGCATGCTGCCTTTCAGGTCGACCTCGTAGTAACCGCTGTCCATGGTTTCGAGGATGGTCCGGTATTTCTCCTCGGCCTCCTTCAGCTCCGCCTCCATCCGCTTCCTCTCCGAGATGTCGCGGGACACACCCACAATACCGGTCAGTCGTCCTGCATCGTCACGCATGGGGCTCAACGTCACATCTACCCAGAAGGTGGAACCGTCTTTTTTGTACTGCTCCAATTCAAGATGGGACGTGGGATTGTTACCCTTTTCGATTTCGGGAAGGACCCGGAGATAGTCCTCAAAGAGCACGTTCAGGGATTCCGGTGTCATGGCATCGGCAAAGGATTGCCCCATGGCCTCCTCGGGGGTCACACCCCGCAGTTTCTGAATCGCGGGACTTATGTAAGTCATACGGAGATTCGTATCCGTTGTATAGATCACGTCACCACTGTTCTCGGTGAGGAGCCGGTACTTTTCCTCGCTCCGGCGGAGCGCCTCGGCGGCGGCCTCCCGCTCCGCCTCCGCCCTTTTTCGTTCCGAGATGTCGCGGGTCACACCGTTGAAGGCCACGGGCCTGCCCTGTTCGTCCCGTTTCAGGACGGCGCTGATCTCCATCCACAGCCGTTCGCCGTTCCTGGCGATGTGCTCCGCCTCCATCACGATCCGGTCCGAAGGCTCCTTGCCCGCGGCGACCCTCCCAAAGCAGGCCATCACAGCCTCCGTGGTCTCCGGGGTAAAGACATTATCGAGTTTCATGCCCACCGACTCCTCGGCGGTGTATCCGAGCGTGCGTTCCACCGAGTTCGAGCAGAACGTGTAGCACATGGCCTTCAGGTCGAAGATCCAGATGATGTCGTTCGTGTTTTCCACCAGGAATTTATAATTTTCCTCGCTTCGGCGCAGCGCCTCGGCGGCCTGCTGTTTTTCTGCCTCCGCCCGCTTCCGCTCGGTGATGTCGCGGGAAACGCCGAGATAGCCGATCAGGCGCCCTTCGTCATCGCGCATGGTCATCATGGAGGCCTCCACCCACACGGTGGAGCCGTCCCCGCAGTACTGCTCGATCTCGATGCGCGCCGTTGGATTCTTTCCCTGCTCGATCTCGGGAAGGAAACGGTTGTACGTGGAGAGGACCGTATTCAGCGATTCCGGAGTCATGGCCTGATCCACCGTCTCGGCCAGGGCCACCTCGACCGTGATTCCGCGCAATTTCCGGATGGAGGGACTGACGTACGTGAAACGCATTGCCGTGTCGGTGGTCCAGATCACGTCCTCGCTGTTTTCGGCCAGGAGCCGGTACTTCTCTTCGCTTCGGCGCAGCGCCTCGGCGGCCTGCTGCTTTTCCTCCTCCGCCTGCCTCCGCTCGGTGATGTCCGTTGTCAACATGACGATGCCGATCGGGGCGCCTTTTGCGTCGCGCAGGAACGTGATCGTGCTTTCTGTCGGGATGATGGAGCCGTCTTTGCGATAGGCCTCCAGTTCCAGGACTCGCACGTTATTGACGGAGAAATCCGTCGCCAGCCCCCTTGCCAGGTCCTCCTCGTAGGCTTTCATGGCAAATCCCATTGATTCCGGGGTGAGCCATTGATTCAGCGACAGTGCCACCGCCTCCTCCTGTGTAAATCCCAGCATTCGAAGGACCGCGGGACTCACATAGGTGTTCTTTAGATTCATGTCCCAGATCGACAGGACGTGAGGGATCGTTTCAACGACCCGCCGGAGTTTCTCTTCGCTCTCGCGCAGGGCTTCTTCCGCCCGCTTGCGCTCGCTGATGTCGCGGATGATGTAGACCATGCCATAGGGAGTGCCGTCTTGCTGCTCGAGGACGCTTCCGTTCACCTCGTACAGAGACTTCCTGCCCCTTTCCAGGATCAGGTGGTATTCCTTCGGCCCGAGGGGGCCCTCCATCATGAGGATCGTGTTCTGAATCGCCGCTTCGAGATCCTCGGTGGCGACGAAGGAGAGCATGTTCTGTCCGACGATCTCCTCTCTTTTGTACCCGCTTACTTCGAGGCCTTTCTCGTTGATGTAGAGAACCTCGCCCTGGATGTTCGTGCGGATCACGACGTCGGGGATGGCCGCGATGAGCCGGGTTGAGAACTCCTCGCTTTCCCGGAGTGCCTGGTTCTGCTGCCAGATCTTCTTCGATTTTTCCCAGCTGTTGAACCGCAGCCGGTCCAGGAGAAAAATGAAGAACGCCACAACCACGATCGCGACCAGGAGGTCGTTCAAGCTGTAGCGCGAGCGGACGGAGTCGAAATACATCCCCTTGGCGAAGCAGGTGCCGAAAAAAACCATGACCGATACAGCGAGGATCGACCAGGCCGCCCGCCGGGGAATCGGGATGAGGGCCAGCAGCGTGGTGACGAGAAGATAGCCGCCGAGATAGGCCGGGTCGGCCTTGGACAGGCCGGTGATCGCCGCCGTTGCGATCTCGAGATAGCCGCTGATGACGATGATGAAAAGCAGGCTGTAGGGCTGGAATCGCCTGATGCTCTGCAGGATCAGGACGGTCAGGCCCACCACCGAAAAGCCGATCCGGAGTGCAATCATGAGCGGCTTGTCCGGGTGGAGCTGCCGGTCGATGGGGATATAGGGGAGCAGGGCGAAGACGGCAATCAGGGAGACGATGAATACAATCTTGCCGCACTGATCGTTGAGCTCCTGAAAGAACGTCTCCTTGTAGTCGGACGTACCGTTCCAGGAAACAAACGGAACACGGATCCGCTCCCAGATGGATGGCTGGTCGTTCACTATTTTCCTCCCCCTGAATGACGTGCGAATCATAGAGTATGTAAATGGATCACACCGTCTATGCAATGTGAAAATGAGAAGCGGAACCGCGGCCTATGGTCTGGACCGGGAGTGCCGGAGGAGCGTTTCCACAAGCAGGTTCCTCTCCTCTTCGTCTGCCGTACCGAAGGCCAGGACTTCATCGGGCATGGCGAGGCGGGAGGTGGGGCCGTAAATGGATTCCCGGCCGGCGATGCCGTCGGCGATCTCCCGCGCGTCTTCGATGCCGGAGACGCCGCCGGACAGGATGAAGGACTTGAATCCCCTCATGGCCGCTTCCCTGTACAGCGCAGGCTTCCTGACGCGGGGGTGCCGGAAGGCGTACAGCGCCGCGTCCAGGACGGAGACGTCGCGGTCCGCCGTCCCGTTTAGAACCGCGGCCTCGACGGCCTTGTGCCCCG
This sequence comes from Syntrophales bacterium, assembly GCA_035363115.1. Classification (NCBI taxonomy): domain Bacteria; kingdom Pseudomonadati; phylum Thermodesulfobacteriota; class Syntrophia; order Syntrophales; species Syntrophales bacterium. The sequence continues at coordinate 40,796 of DAOSEM010000004.1, forward strand.
TCGGCAGCGCGTCCTCGATGCACTCCGCGCCGCCGGCGCCGTGGGCTCCCTCCCGCCGGGAGGTCTCCAGCGCCAGGGATATCTCCGCCGGGCACGCGGAGAGAAAGCGGGCGATCCGCTCCGCCGCCTCCGCCATGCGTCCGGGGGTGATTGTCGAGGGGCCGTCCGGGAACACGCAGTACCCGAAGGGTGTGATGATCCGGTCGCAGATGGAGAGCCTTTCGAGGAACATGCGGCGAGAGCGTTCCGGGTCGCCTCCCGAGAGTTCGAGCCACGCCGGCCTGCTGAAAAACTCCCGTTTGGCGTTGAACATGTATCCCTCGTCGTCCGGGAACAGATAGAGCGTGTAGTGCAGCGGAGAGCCCACGAAGACGATGTCCTCCATCCTGCAGAAGCCGGAGGCCAGGGCCAGGGAGGCGATGAGCACGCACTCGTCGAGGCAGGAGGTCATGCCCAGCGGATGGGTCTTCATGTCCTTCAGAAACCGGCCGTACGCCAGGATGATGTCCACGGTGGGGTAGACGAAGCGGGGGGCGGCGCCGTTGTCGATCAGTCTTTTCAGGAGATCGAAGGCCGGGTCCTGGATGGCCTCCATTCCCTTCTTCATGATGGACATGGCCCGGTCGCTGGAGAACAGCTCGTCGGGGTCCGTGATCGCCTCGCGCTCGTAAAGTCCCCAGATCCGCAAGAATTCGATCGATTTGGTGTGGTAAAAATTCCTGTTCACGAATGTGTGGAGCTTCTTCATGGACGGCCCGGCCCCGCCCGGGCCGCCCCCGCCGGAACGGATCCGGCCGGCCATCTCCCAGAGTTTCGGCGACAGGAGGTTGGCGATCAGAAGAGCGACGATCAGGTCGGGATAGCGCGCAGCGGTGAAGAGCGATGGACTGACGGCCTTGATGAGATAATCCGTCTGTTTCATTCCTGTTTCCGGCATCGGTCGTTTCTGCCTTTCTTTCGTGAATGATCCGGATTGCGCCGCGAATGATCGGCCAGACGAAGGCCCCTGTCAAGAAGGACCATGGGGAAGATCATCGGAAGGGTCATGCGAAACCGTCCGCCGGGGCTCGCAGCGCCGTATCCGGTCCGGTTGCGGCGGCGTCTTTCAGAGAGTTGCCGTCCCGGTATCACGGTTTCTCCGACGCGGCAACGGATGCCGGCGGTTTGGTTTCCCTGGGTCCCCGGTTTCGCCGGCGCGGCGACAGGTACCGCCGGGTCGTATGTTTTTTTCTCCGGGAAATGGTCACAGGCCGGTTGCAAAACCGAAATATCTCTCTATAATGCCCCCTGCGGACTCCCCGTGGAGATCCGAATTTTTGCGCGATTCCGAAAGGTTGGAAATGGCGTACAAGGACATGGACGACGGCCGGCTGGCCATGCAGATCTTCTCCGGGGAAGACCGGCTGGGGGTCGATTTCCTGAACGAGGTGAAGCAGAGGAAGGAAGTGATGCTTCCGCTCCTGTGCGAGGTTCTTTTCCACGAGGAGAACTACAACTGGGAAGACGGCCGGGGATGGGGCGTGATCCACGCCGTTCATCTCCTGGGCATCCTGGGGGACCTGCGGTCCGTCGACGCCCTCCTGGAGGCCTCCGGGTTTGCGGCGGACCGGCAGATCGACTGGATCGCCGAGGCCCTGCCCGAGTGTTATGCCCGCCTCGGTTCGGCGGTCATCGGGCGCCTGAGGGATCATATCCGGGCCAACGTGGCTCACGGCGAGCCTTACGTGGTCAACGAGATACTGGGGTTGTGGAACATCTGGCACGACCGCATCGACTTCCGGGAGGGAATCGAGGCGTTTCTCCTGGAACTCCTCATGGAAACCGCCGGGGATTATGTCATCCGGACGAACCTGATGGCCGATTTCGCCCAGGCCGGGCGGCGCGACCTGAAGACCCTGTTCCGGCACTACTACGAGCGGGGCGAGGCGGACCTGGAGACGGTCACCTGGGAAGACCTGGAGTCGTATTTCGAGGACAGGCCCAATCCGCCGGCCTCCCGCAGGAGCCTGGAGGATTTTTACGATTCCGAAGCCATCCGGGAACGGGAGCGGCACTGGGCGGTCCATGAGGCCATGTTCCGCCAGCGCGACTGGGAGGACTGGCTCCTGGAGAACATGGACCGGATCGGCCTGAAGGAACCCTGTCCCTGCGGATCCGGCGGCCTTTTCGAGCAGTGCCACCTTCCCTGGGCGGAGCGGGAGCGCGACCGGCTCCTGCAGGAGGACGACCTGGCCCAGACGCGCCGGCAGGCCCGGAGCTTCGTAAGCCAGGAGAGGGCGGAGGAGACGGCGCTGCGCCGGTTTCTTGCGGACCGGGGACAGGCGGACCTGTTTCCCCTCATCAAGCGCAAGGCCCTGGAGATCGTCCGGGCGACCACCAGCAAGTCCCGGAGCCGGAGCTTTACCGCCGCCTTCCAGACATTCTTCGGCCAGGTGGAGTTCCGATCGAAGGACGAATTCAACGAATTCATGGAACACCTGACCGCCTACTACAACGCCCTGACGGCCCAGTACGAGGAGCATCCGGGCAGCGGACGGCGCCTGCACTGACCCCGCTGAGACACGGAGGGATGTGAAGAAGATGCATGGCTCCCAAGTCGCGTCCCGCACCTTCTGTCGTCGACAACGGCAGATCGGGAATTGATGCAGGGAAAGCCGCACATCGTGAAGGCAACACTCCGGGTAAGCCGGGGATTCATATCCCACTCAGGAGAAAGGAGACTGTTATGAAGGGTTGCAAAGCGGAGCGTAGGATGTGGGGAAGTACATTCTGGACGGCAATCGCCATTGTTGTCCTCGCCGGCCTCGTACTGGCCGTGCCGGCCCAGGCGCTGCCCGGAGGAAGCTACAGCAAGACCTGCAAGGACTGCACGGACGACGGCCAGGAGCTTGTATGCCAGTGCAGCTACAAGAATAATTATTCCGGAACCTCGATCTATTACGGTATGTGCGAATCCGGCAGCGTGACCAACACCCGCAGCAAACTGACCTGTACCGCCAAGGGAAGCTTTCGCAGGTCGTGCAAGAACATCTCGTGGAACGCGTCACGACTGCAGGCTGTCTGCAAGACCAAGAAGGGCAAGTGGAACGGCACGGTTCTGAGCAGCTGGTCGTCCTGCGAGGGCGACATCGCCAATTGCAACGGCGCACTGACCTGCGGCGGATGCCCGTAAACCGGGCCGCCCGCCCGTGCCGGAGCACTGCCCGGCACGAGAACATCCATGGTGCACTTGTTTATGCCTGAATCGAAATGCAAGGCCGCCGGGACGGGGAGCGAATCCCGTCCCGGCAGCTTCATAAAGGCACTCGCTGCATCCCCCCGGGGCATCGAACCCTCCGGGCCGACGGTGCAAACGGCTTGCACCCGGGAGGCCGTATGAAACGGGACGTGCCGATTCTCGCCGCCCCGGATCCGGAGCGGGTTTCGCGGGTCCGGGAGATGTTCGGGGACATCGAGGGTCGCTACGATTTCCTGAACCGCCTGCTGAGCCTCCGCCGCGACGTGGCCTGGCGGCGCTTCACTGTCCGCCGGATGCGCTTTCCCCGGACCCGGCGATTCCTCGATGTGGCCACGGGGACGGCCGACCTGGCCGTCGAGGCGGTGCGGCACCACCGGGAGATCCAGGCAACAGGCCTGGATTTCGTCCCCGGGATGATCGAGGGCGCCCGGCACAAGGTCAGCGGGGCCGGGCGGATCCGGCTGCTCCTGGGAGACGCCCTGAACCTGCCCTTTGCCGACGGGTCTTTCGACGTCGCCGCCGTGGCCTTCGGCATCCGCAACATGCCCGACCGGCTCGGTGCCCTCCGGGAGATGGCCCGGGTGGTCGTCCCGGGCGGACAGGTCATGGTCCTGGAGATGCACCTGCCGGAGATCCCCGTCGTCCGTCCCTGCTACCGGTTCTATCTCTGCGGGATCCTGCCCCGCCTCGCCGGCGCCCTGTCGGGCAACCGGGAGGCTTACCAGTACCTGTCCGAGTCCATCGTGGCCTTTCCCCCGCCGCGCATCTTTTCCGACATGATGCGAAGCGCCGGCCTGGAGGCGGTGGAATACCACTCCCTGACCCTCGGCGTGACCTGCCTTCACGTCGGCCGAAAGCCCGGCCGTTAAGCGTTCCCCCGGGCCGTGTCCCGATTCCCCGGCATCGCCTCCGGGCCAGACCCTGCGCAGTTCCCGTCCCTGAATTCCGCCCGATCCGCACCCTCCACCATCGACTGATATCAGCCATGCTGATAGAAAGAGCACTATTATGCATATTATGAATTTGACATATAATATATCATCATATATCACGCTTCATCCGTGACCCGATGAAGCCGCAGTCCGTGATGATTCATGAAATCGAGTCCCCAAAAAACGTTTCCCCGATGAAAGCATCCCTGTTGACCGATCGGTTGAAAAACATCTTCTCGTCTCCCGTTCTGTATCACCTGCTGAGGCTGGCGATGGCGGTCCTGTTCCTGTACGCCGGCAGCGTCAAGCTCCTGGACCCCAAGGCCTTCGCCGTCACGATTTCGGCATACGACCTGGTGCCGGAGGCGCTTCTGCCGGTGGTCGCCATTGGACTGCCACTGGTCGAAGTTGTCGCGGGAATCGCACTCCTGCTGGAGATCCGGGGGAGCCTGGCGGGCATCACCGTCCTGATGATCTTCTTCATTGCCGTCCTGGGGTATGGAATCCTGGGTGACCTGGACGTGGACTGCGGTTGTTTCGGCGCCGATGAACTGGCGAGAAGGAGCAGCCTCCGGGAGGCCTTGATCCGGGACATCGTGATTACGGGGATCGTCATTCCCTACCTCTATTGGTTCCAGCGTTTCCGGACTCGACCGGGTCTCAACAGAATCCATGAAAAGAAGAAAGGAGAATAAGGAATCATGATGAAACGAAAAGCGGTTTTGGGAGTGGCGCTTTGCCTGGCCCTGGTTTTCGGCTTTGCCGGAGCGGCCCTGGCGGCCTGGGGCGCCAAGGAACTGGAGACGGAAAAGGTCGCCGTGACCTTTGCCGCCGAGGTTGCCCGCGGCGGCTACAAGGTCGTGGCCACCCAGGAGCTGAAGACCTGGATCGACCAGAAGAAACCCGTGCTGATCGTGGATACCATGCCCTTCGAGGCGAGCTACAAAAAACAGCATGTCCCCGGGGCTGTCCAGATGGAGTTCCCCATTCCGGAGATGACGAAGCTGGACGACAAGACGAAGGCCGCCCTGGAAAAACTGCTGGGACCGGACAAGAATCGCCTGATCGTCTTCTACTGCGGGTTTGTAAAATGTACCCGGAGCCACAACGGCGCCATGTGGGCCGTGAAGCTGGGATACAGGAACGTCTATCGCCACCCGGGCGGGATCAAGGCCTGGGACGAAGCGGGCTATCCCGTCGAAAAGGTGAAATAGGGGAGGCACGAATCCATTTCCAGCAAAGATGAATGGCGGCGCCGGTGAATCCCTCTCCGGCGTCGCGCATTTTGGAGGGTGACCGGTGCGCTTCAACAAGGCGGATACAAAACCACTCCTCGATGACGGGTATGCCGGGGACGGGTACTGAAACAGGCGGTAGAATTCGTACGCATGAAAGAAGTTTCTTTCCAGCCGGAATACAGACATTTGCCTCGTCCGGATGCAGGGATGTCCCGTCGGGCGTTTCTCGTCTTTCTGCTCCTGGCGACGGGAGCCGTGACCGTGGGCCCGCAGGGGAGGCTCCAGGCGGCCCAGGTACCGGGAGCAGCAGGCTGGCCGAAGGGATGGCCCACCCGGGGGAACCCTCTCGCGGTGGACCCGAAATCGCGCACCGTGGCGATGTATGCGGAGGTCAGCCTGCGGCGTCTCACCGAGACGACGACCCATTGGGGCATCGGCTGCGAAACGGGAAGGCTTGCCGACAAATTCATCCTGGTGTCGCCGGCGGAGCCCGCGGCGCTTCATGATGCCCTGGTCCGGATCGGTGCGCGACCCGGGAACAGCCTGGCGACTGACGATTACGGGAAAACCGTGGAGGGCGACGCCCTGGTCCTGACGGCGCAGTGGCCCGGGTTGTCCCGGGAGGCCGCCGTGGGTGACCTTTTTTATGACGCCTCGGGAAAAGGATTCCGGATCCGTTTCGGCGGAAACCGGAGGGCGGCGGTGGAGCAGGGGACGGGGTGCCTGACCTGCCTGGAATCCTGCCCCGTCGGGATCACCAGCAACGCCGCTTATCCGCACCTGAGCACAACCCGCAGGATGTTCCGTCCCAACTCCCGGTTCCGGGGACGGCCGGAGGTCCTGCCGGCCCGGGAGGCGTTCCCCCTGGCGGTTTTTTACCGGCTCGTCGGGAGAGGCTGACGCCGTTTCGGTTTGGCGAGGGCTGCGGCCGGCATAGCCGGGGCGGTCCTGATTTCTCTGAAAACCATGAGTGATTCCCTGAAAAACAGACCCGGGAGCGAGGCCGGGACCAACGCCCCGCAAGCGGTCCGTCCGGCCCTGCGGGAACTCCTGGCCGGCATGGCGGAGGACTGCACCGACTGCGGCCTCTGCGTGGAAGAATGCGGATTCCTGGAAACGTACGGAACACCCGGGGAGATCGCCCGGCGCTACGACCCGGCGTCGAAGGAAGGTCCGGTTCTGCCCTTCGAATGCAGCCTCTGCAGCCTCTGCGACGCGGTCTGTCCCGCGGGACTGAGTCCCCGGACCCTGTTCCTGGAGATGCGCCGCGAGTCCGTGGACCGCGGAAGCGGCTCGTTTCCCGAGCACGACGGCCTTCTGGCCTACGAGCGCCGCGGCATGTCCCGGCGGTTCACCTGGTACGGCCTTCCCGAGGGTTGCCGGACCGTGCTCTTTCCCGGCTGTGCCCTTCCGGGTACGCGTCCGGAGCGGACGCGGGAGCTTTTCGAGATCCTTCGCGAGGTCGATCCCGCGCTGGGCATCGTTCTTGACTGCTGCGGCCGGATTTCCCACGATCTTGGCCGGGAGACGCATTTTTTCGCCATGTTTTCGGAAATGCGGGACTGGCTCCTCGCACAGGGTGTCCGGGAGGTCCTCGTCGCCTGCCCCAACTGCCACGACATGTTCCGGGAGTATGGAGGCGGACTGGCTGTACGGACCGTCTACGAGGTCCTGCCGGAGGGAGGCAGGCCTGCCGGGTCGGACTGCGGCAACGTGGTCATCCATGATCCGTGCGGCATCCGCTTTCACAAGGCGGCCCAGGATGCGGTGCGTCGACTGATCGCCGGGGCGGGCGTCCGCCACACCGATATGGAGCACGCGGGAAAGAAAACCCTGTGCTGCGGCAATGGAGCGGGCGTGGACTGCCTGTCCCCGCAGCTCTCCGGCCGCTGGTCGGACCGCGCGACGGCGGAGATCGCGGAGCGGCCGGTCGTCACCTGCTGTGCCGGCTGCGCGAACCGGCTGGGCGAACGCTCCCCGGTGGTGCATGTCCTCGATGTCCTGCGGGAGCCGGAGTCGGCCCTGGCAGGGAAGATTCGCGTCGCGAAGGCGCCCTTCACCTACTGGAACCGGCTCCGCCTCAAGAACCGCTTCCGGAAAGAATCGGCGTTTGCTGTGTCACGGGAGCGGACCGTTCATGGGGCCCCGGAAAAGAAGGGGGGGTGGGCGCTTCGCCTGCTTATCCTGGCCGCCCTGGTGGGGGCCATCGCGGCCGTCCGTCTGACCGGGGCGACGCGCTACCTGGATCAGGAGACCCTCCGAGGCGTCATCGCCGGATACGGCATGCTCGCCCCCGTTCTCTACATGCTGCTCTACACGGTGGCCCCGGTGCTTCTCCTGCCGGGCCTGCCGCTCACCATCGCCGGGGGCATTCTCTTCGGCCCCTTCTGGGGGGTCGTGTACACCATCACCAGCGCCACCGCCGGCGCCTGCCTGGCCTTTCTCGTCGCGCGCTACCTGGCCCGGGACTGGGTCGAGATGAAACTGAGGAGCCCCCGGTGGCGGCGCCTCGACGAGGGAGTCGAGCGGCACGGCTGGAAGGTCGTGGCCTTCACCCGGCTCATCCCGCTGTTTCCGTTCAACCTCCTGAACTATGCCTTCGGGTTGACGAAGATCCGCTTCTGGCCTTACGCCGTGACGACCTTCCTTTGCATGCTCCCGGCCTGTATCGCCTATATCGTATTTTCGAGTTCGCTCCTGGACCTGGTCCGGGGAAAGGTTTCCGCCGGGCTGCTGATCGGCATCGGGCTCATTGTCCTGGTATCGCTGATCCCCCTGTTCTGGCGGCGGTGGCGGGCAGGCAGGGGAGGGGTGGATCCATTATGATGCCGTTCCGGTGCCGGATGCGCGGGCAAGCAGTCTTCCGGTTCCGACGGACAGGGCCGGGGAATTCCGGACGACGCTTAAAATGATAGAACCGCGGAATCCGGTTGTGATACACCGGATCGCGGTGGACAGGAAAGGAAGTGACGGTATGAACGAATTTGACCGCAGAGTTTCGGAGTATCGGACAGAGGGGCTGGTCTGTGAAGGGATCCGCACCCTCCAGGTCAACCTGGGAAGAACCTGCAACCTCACCTGCAGCCACTGCCACCTGGAATGTTCGCCCCGGCGCACCGAGCTCATGGGCCGGGACGTCATGGACAGGATCCTCGCCATCACGGCACGCCATCGATTCGAGCTCGTGGACATCACCGGAGGCTCCCCGGAGATGAATCCGGGGCTCCGCCCGTTCGTCGAGACGCTCCGGTCGCAGGGCCGGCCGGTCCAGGTCCGAACCAACCTGCTGGCGTTCCTGGAGCCCGGCGGCGAGGAGTTGCTTACCTTTTTCCGGGACCACCGGGTCTCGCTGGTCGCCTCCCTGCCCTGCTACCTGGAGGAGAATGTCGATGCCCAGCGAGGTGAAGGCGTCTATCAAAAGAGCATCGATGCCATCCGCCGCCTCAACGAAGCCGGGTATGGCCGACAGGGAGGGCCGGCGCTGAACCTGGCCTTCAATCCCGGCGGTCCCGCTCTGCCGCCGGACCAGTCGATCCTGGAAGGAGCCTTCCGGGATGAGCTGGGGCAACGGTTCGGGATATCCTTCAGCCGGCTGGTCGTACTGGCGAACATGCCGATCGGGCGTTTCCGCAGCCACCTGGAGCGGGAAGGCGCACTCGACGAATACCGCACCCTCCTCCGGGAGGCCTTCAATCCGGCAACGCTGGACGGCGTCATGTGCCGGCACCAGGTATGCGTCGACTGGGACGGGACTGTCTACGACTGCGATTTCAACCTTGCCCTGGGGATGGCCGTGAATCACGGCGCGCCCCGGAGGATCGAGAGCTTCGACCTGGACCGGCTGAGCCGGCGGCAGGTCGTGACGGCGGAACACTGCTTCGGCTGCACCGCCGGGGCCGGTTCCTCCTGTGCCGGGGCCTTGACCTGCTCGGCTTGAGGAATCGGGAAGAGGCGGCACCGTTACATGTTGGACACCGGGCCGGAACACGGTTCCGGCTGTTCGTGATCGGAGAAAGGAGACGCCATGCGTGAAATCGTAGACGCCAGGGGACTGGCGTGCCCCCAGCCGGTGATCCTGGCCGGGAAGGCCCTGGAAACGAATGAGCGGATCGCCGTGATCGTGGACAATCCCATGGCGGTGGAGAACATCCGCCGCCTCGGAGCGAAAATGGGCTGCGAGATGGTCTTGGAGGAAAAGGGCGGGGGGATCGTCCACATCCACCTGACCCGGGGTGCATCGCCGCCGGCCGCACGGGAGGACCTGGAGGCCCTGGCCGTCTGCGCGCCATCGGGTGGAGGACCATATGTCGTGTCCCTGCCGGAAAACCGGATGGGACGGGGGAACGAGGCCCTGGGGGAGATCCTGATCAAGTCCTTCATCCATACCCTGACCCAGCTCGACCCGCTGCCGGCGAAGGTCATCTGCTACAACACGGGGGTGCTGCTGGCCCTCGACGACTCCCCGGCTCTCGATGACCTGCGGCGGCTAAGGGATGCGGGCGTGGAGGTCCTCGTGTGCGGAACGTGCCTCAACTTTTTCGATGTCAAGGACCGCCTGGCCGTCGGCTCGGTGTCCAACATGTACGAGATCGCCGGATCCATGGCGGCGGCCCGGGTGGTCTCACCATGACGGAGCACGTCGAGACCTGGTGGGTGGTCCTCTTCGACTCCGTCCACCATGCCGTCCAGGCGGAGAAGATCCTGAAGGAGGAGGGGGTGCCCTACAAGCTCGTCCCGGTCCCCCGGCACATCAGTTCGGACTGCGGCGTCTGCATCCGCTTTTCCGCCGGGGACCGCTCCCGCGTCGCCGATATCCTGGACCGTCGCGGCACCTATCGTGAAATTCGCCCACTCTGACGGCGGGGAGGAAGGATCATGACCAACAGGCAGGACTTCTCGCGCAGCATCACGTTCCAGCATCTGGAAGCCCTGACGGCCCTGGCGGACACCGGGAGCTTCTCCCGTGCGGCCCGGCGGCTCCACCTCTCCCAGCCGTCCCTGACGCGGCACATCCAGAACCTGGAGGAGCTGGTCGGCACGCCGCTTCTGGTGCGGCAGCGGGAAGGGGGGATTCTCACCACGGAAGGCCGCCATCTGTGCGATTTCGCCCGGCAGATTCTCCGTCTCCGCGAGGAGGCCTGGGACCGGATCGCCGACAGCCGTGGCACGGGGAAGGGCCGCATCCAGATCGCGGCGAGCACGATTCCGGCCACGTATATCCTGCCGGGGGTGATCACCGCCTGGCATCGCCTCCATCCGGGCATCACGATCAGCGTCCGGACCCACGACAGCGACGAGACCCTGCAGGCGGTGCTTCACGACCAGGCGGAGATGGGACTGATCGGGAAGAAGACGGTCCACCGCGGCGTCGTCTCGTTTCCCCTGTGGAGCGACCGCATCGTCCTCGTGGTGCCTCCGGACCATCGCTGGGCCGGGGAAAAGGAGCTTCCCCCGGCGCGGCTGGCGGAATCGCCTTTCATCGCAAGGGAGCGGGGCTCGGCGACCCGGGCGACCCTGGAGGCCTATCTCAGGGCGGAGACCGGCCTCGACGCCTCTTCGATCCGTCTCATGTGCGAGGTGGGGAGCTCCGAGGCGGTCAAGGAGGCCGTCCTGGCGGGGGCGGGGCCGGCGTTCCTGTCCATTCATGCCGTCAGGAGGGAGGTGGAGGCGGGAAGCCTGTGCATCGTTCCGGTGGGCGGCTGGAACATCGAGCGCTCCTTTTTCCTGATTCACAAGAAGAGCTTCCGGTTCAAGCCCCACCACAGCCTGTTCATGGACTACCTGATGGCGTATCGGACGGAGGGCGGCCCGGGTCAGACGCAGAGCTCCACGACGTCGCCGTCCTGAAGGACGTAGTCCCGCTGGACCATCTGGCCGTCCCGGACGGCCCGCCCCCAGATCCGGGCATACCGGAGCTTCGCCACGAATTCCTTGTGGATCATCTCCGCCATCTCCTCGATGGTGCAGCCCTCGGGGATCACGAAGGGGGCCGTCATGTCCGGCTCCTTTCCCGGCCGCCGGGTGTAGACCCGGACCACGCCGGACATCCCGTAGAGCGTCTCCAGGAAGGCCATCAGGTTCCGTCCCGTCTTCGACGAGATCCCCATGGCGGGGATCTTCACCTCCGACAGCTCCAGGAACGTTTCATAGTCCGCCTCGTGCTCCGGACGGTCCATCTTGTTGACCGCCACGAGCATCGTCTTGACGAAGGGGATCTTCTTCAGGTCCGGCGGGAGCGGGCGGCCTTCCGGGAAGACGCGGAATCCCGTGAGGACGGCGAGGGTTTCCTCCAGCTGGGTCAGCGGGTCCGCCTGGAGGTCCAGGAGGACGACGACGATGTCGCACCGGCGGAGCAGGTCTCCCAGCTCCGGGTCGGTGTATTCGGGGGTGACCGGCGGCGTGTCGATGAGCTGGATCTGGACGTTTTCGTAGGGGGCCATGCCCGGCGTGGGCCGGTGGGTCGTGTGGGGGAAGTCGCCCACCTCCGCCGTCGCCTTGGTCAGCCGGTTGAGGAGGGAGGACTTGCCGGTGTTGGGCATCCCCACAAGGACGGCCTGGGCGATCCCTTCGCGCTCGATGCTGTAGGGGGTCTTTGCCTTCGTTCCCCCCGCTTTCTTTTGCCCCTGCTCCTTCAGCTTGGAGATCCGCTCCCGGAGCATCGCCTTGAGCTTGTCGGTGCCCTTGTGCTTGGGCATGATGGCGAGCATCTCCTCCAGGGCCTCGATCTTGGCCGTGGGGGTCCGGGCTTCCCGGAAGCGCTGCTCTGCCTCGAAATAGTGGGGCGGTAAGTTGGCCGGCATGGAATGCAACTCCTTTATGGCTCAGGAGTTCAAATCGTAAGTTCCCATCAATGTCGGCATTCCGTTATTTCAGTACCCATTTTTCTTTGATGGACTCCATCAGCTTGCTGAAGGCCGCCGCTACATCCTCAGGCGGCTTGCTTTTGCCGTCTCCCACTTCAATGCGAACGCGGAACTGAATCGGAATATCGGCTTCGGCCTTGATTTTCAGGAGTTCCGGGACAATTTCCGCTAGATCCTGAATCTGGTTCGGATCCAGATCGGCCTCGGCCGACAGAAGCTTGCCGGGCGGCGGAGGCGGCGGAGGCGGAGTTTCGGGTGTTTTCAGAATGATGGCTTTCGCGTCCGGCAGGTCGCAGGGCCAGGGCCTCGACTTGTCGTCGAGTTCAAGGAATCGCGCCTGTAGTGCGCCGCTGATGGCGTCCTTGGTGGTCTTCCAGGGGAGAGCCTTGCTCTCCTTGACGGATAGAGCTGTGGCGATAGACAGTCCCGAGGCATAGCCCTTCTTCCAGGCGCCGGGAAGATTCTCAGGCAGGAGAGCGGGCGCCGTGACAGGCGGTGGCGGAATACAAAGTGATGCCTTTGCGCTGAAAATTCCCGGGGGAATTGTTTCCCCGAGGATACTGGCCGGACCCGACCGAAGCCATATGTTGCTGTTCTCGACAGCGGCTGTGACGGCCTGTTCGATGACTTCCGCGGATGCCTTTGGAATGGCCAGGGGCTCTTTATAGCCATCCTTCTCAATCTGAACAACCGTCTTTCCGGAAAAGAAATCCGATACATCCTGGACGGTTATCTCGTCTCCGGTCCAGAGCCAAGGCAGTTGTTTCGGTGCGAGCAGCGAGGATGGAATCTCCTGCAGTTCCGCCGCCTGAGGAAGAACAAGCTCCATGGCAGGGTCATTCAGAGCAGCCTCGTCGGGTCTTGCCATCCACCAAGTTCTGCTTGACCCGTCCGGTCTCGTCAGGCGAAGGACGAAGGCACCCTTCTCGCAGCCATCGGCCAGTGTGTTCAATATGGCGCTTGCCTTGAGCATTTTCGGCAAATGGGGAAGCTGGGCGAATGCGCCCGCCAGGTCCTTGACCCTTCTGGAAGTCTCTTTTTCCCGCCAGAGGTCGTACGGGCCGTCGGGCAGCAGAGCCTCGGCGGCGATGGGTGTCTCCCGCAGGCGGGACCGGGAATCGTTCTTCACGGTGATGAAGTTCGGATCGTCCGTAATCGTAATTTTAAAGGCATGATTGTCGTTCTTTTCCGAGACGGTGACGACGATGCAGTATGCCTGCTTGATGGCATCCGGGATGCGTCCCTTGGCCCGGTCGATCTGGATCTGGAGGGTCTGTGCCCGTGCGGGATCGACGTTGCCGTCCTGTTGCTGTTTCCTGACGTGTTCCTGAACGGCATCCCACGCCATGAGATCTTTTACCCGCGACATCGCCAGTTCCACGCCGTCCTTGGACGGGGCGAGGAGGAGGACGGCATTGCGATAGACCCGCGGCTTGTCGGGGCCGGTTGTCTCATCCAGGAACCGCTTCGCTTCGGCGCAAGGCTTCCCCGAGTCGGATGCCGCCGCCGGTCCGAGAACCGCATAGTGGAACGTCCCGTCGTCCTCTATATCCCGGGGCCGGGTCGGCAGCATGTGCACCTTGACGCCCGCCGCCGAGGCGCTGGCTGTCAGGACCTTCAGCCTGCCGATCTCATCGAGCAGGCGCGCCTGCACCGCAGGGTCGCTGATATTGCGCGCCGCGTCGGCATGCATCTGGGTGAGATTCGGTTTGTTCCCAAGCCGCCACATGTCGGGCAGAGACGCTCCTCCCGCCGCGGAGGCATAGAGGTCGTCCAGCCAGTGGCTGGTCTGGGCCCAGCGGATAAGGCCTTTTTCAAGCTCAATTCGATCGGGACGCGTCGAGCCGGCCAGGACGGTGAGGTCTCTCGTCCTGGCTGTGCTTCCAATCGGCTGGGAATGAAGAAACGCGGCCACTACGGCCTGTTCGATCTCGCGGTACCTGAGCCCGGCAGAGTCATCCTGGATCTGCCTTGCCTTCTGGAATTCGCTGTCCAGGATTGGTGCCCAGGCCTGCTTCTTTCCTTCCCATTCCTCCGTGTCGGCCACGGTGACCAGCTCCTGCAGCGCCTCCGACAGGCCTTCTTTCCCCGGTGCGGCCAGGAAGACGTTCGGCCCGATGAGGGGACTCCGGTCCCATTCGCCAGCCTCCCGCAGGGCCAGGGCGAACGTCCGGAGAACGCCCCGGGTCCGCTGAAAGCGGTCGAGCTGGGTCCACTTGGAATAGAAAACGTCCGTCAGGTCCGGGTGAAAGGGGTAATTGCGGAAAAAGCGGTCCTCCGCCTCGGCGCCGTCTTTGGCCGTCTGGTCGTCCACGGCGGCAATGCCCTTGATCGCGGCGACGACATGCTGCCGGAAGGAATCCCGGTCCTTCAGCGACTCCGGCTTGAAGAATCTCCGGCGCAGGACCTCCGCCACGTCTTCCTTCACCACCGGTTCCACCGCCGCTTCCCTCTGGCGCTGAAAGATGTTGTAGAGCTGCGCCTTGATCTTCCTCCCCAGTTCATCTTCCGTTGTGGGTTCGCTGGTGAGCAGGGAGGCGACGATGCAGCAGCGGTCCACTTTCGTAGCCGCCTGCGTCAGATACTGGAAGAAGTTGACCAGGCTCTGCAGTTTCGTGGAGTCCCTGCCGATTTTCTCCCTGGCGTAGAGCAGGACTTCGTCAATCAGGATCAGGATGCCGAGCCCTTCTGCGAGTGGTTTTTCCAGCAATTCCGTCAGGAGGTTTTCCGCCGGTGCCGACTCCCGCTCCTCCGGCTTTCCCTCGGCGTGCAGAAGGCGCAGCCCTTCCTCGCCCGCTACCTGCCAGGCCAGTACGCTCCAGGGTTGCCGGAGCATCCTGGACTTTCCGTCCGGGGAGCGGACCCCCATGCCCTTTTCCACGTCGAGTTTGTCGAAGCACAGGGCGGCGACGCGGCAGCGGGGAGGCCTCTGTCCGATCGTCTCGATGAATTCATCGACGGCTGGGAGCTTCGGGAGCTTGCCGGGATCATGTACGAGATGGCGCAGCGTGATCAGCGTGTGCGTTTTTCCCCCGCCGTAGGTCAGCTCCAGTTGCCGGACGGCTTTGTCGTTCTGGCCGGCCAGCCGCAGGACCACGTCCCGGGCAAGCTGGCGCAGGTTGTATGTAGGAAAGGTGAGAGAGAAAAACTCTTCCGGCTTCTCGTAAACCGGCCGTTTCCCGCTCTGCATGACAACTTCGTACAGATCGGCCGCAAACAGGTGCAGGGGAAGCTTTCCCGCTTTCAGGTCGTCCCGAAGCTTCACCACCTCATGCCACGGCTTCCAGGATAATTTGGCCATCACTCTCCTCCAAACCAGTGTTGCAGAATGCATTTGAAGTTCAGGAATGCACGGTCCTCACAACGCTTCAGACTCACACGTTTTGCCAACTCCCCGTAAAGTGAAGCGGAATACGGTTTCCTTATCTCATAGAGGACGGCTTCCAGTGCTTCCTTGGGTCGTTCCGGTTTGGTCCGTCCCGGAGGAAGAAATCCTTTCGACTCGAGCCACGAACGAAGAGAGGGGCTTCCTGCCGGCCAGCCGATGACTTCGTCAACCCGCGGCGAATCGGACCAGACCCAGATGTCCAGTTCGGGTTCGATGATCACCACGTCCCCGCGATCCGCCCATGAGTGTCGGAGGTCTCTTCGGAGGATTGCCTCCAGATTCTCTACGGGCGTTGTTTCATCGCCGCATCCCTCCCGGTCGAACATGAGCAGGGCATGTCTGTATGAACGAACATGAGGCTCAAGAAAGGCGATGCCATGGGCTCGACAGCCGGCGTCTTTCTCCGGATGACGAAAGATTTCCCAGCGAATGGATTGAATTCCAAGGGAAGGGGGTCTTGAAAGGACGCTTTCAACGGCCTCCTCCATGCTCTTGTCGGCCACCAGAACGATTAAGTCCTTTCTGCCGTCGCTCATCCCAGAACCCCGCTGGCGAACAGAACGCTGAGATTCGGCTGTCCTTTCCAATCTTTCAGATGCGGATGCTCATTGCCCATCACGATGTCCGTCGAACCGGACTCCGTTTTCTTGAAGCAAAGCACATCCGATGCCTTCGCCTGGCTCAAGATGATGGGAGAGTGAGTGGCCAGCAGGATCTGAGCGTCATACACGGAGGAGAGCGACTGGAACACGGTCTCCACAGCCCCCGGATGAATTCCGTTTTCCGGTTCCTCGATGAGGTAAACTCCTTTGAAATCAGAGAGATATGCCGGAAGAGTCAGGGCCAGCAGGCGTAACGTTCCATCGGAGGCCATCCAAGAAGGCACTTTCAGGCCGCCTTCATAGTGAATGACAAGGTAGGCGTGCTTGTCGTCTTCTCGTACAATAATCTGCAGATCCCTGATGTCGGGAAGGGCCGTTTGAATATGGCGGATCCAGGCTCGGAACCGCGGCTCGTCTTTCTTCTTCAGATCGGAGATCACCCACGGAAGGTTCGATCCGTCGGGCTTGAAACCGCGAATCTGTCCGGGAGGGCTCGCTTTGCGAATCAAGAGGCTGTTCAGCATGAAGAGCTGGACCCCTTCCGTCAGCAGGCGTTTCAGCCAGGTGGAGATCGGGAAGCGGGTTTCATCCTCCGGCAGGTTTCCAAGGGCCGACTTCTTGGGTCCCAGCCGGATGGAGGGGAACCATCCCTTTCCGGATTCCTCGAGGACTTCGGAGTAGAAATTGTCGTTGCCTTCGAAGCTCTTGCTCAGAACAGTCCTCGCGTTCTTTCGGGGTTTCCCCTCCAGGATTGTGGAAGGAGGCGGCACCTCCATCGGGAAAAGCTCTCTCGGCCGGGGAGGCTTCGTGCGTGCGGTTTTCAGAACCGCCCTTTCCTCCAAGATGCCGACAACGCCCTGCTCGTCCATGCCGATCTGCACTTCATAACGGATGGTGTCAAAATGGCCCTTTGCGGGAAGCGCTCTCTTGGCTTCCGGGATCCGGGCCTCAATCGCCAGTTCGAAAAACCGCCCCGTTCTGGCAAACAGAATGTCTTCAAAGTTGTCGGTGTGGTAGCGGACTGCCGCATCAACTCCGTCCGACACCATGCGGCCCAGGAATCCGATCACGTCCAGGAACGTCGTCTTGCCGCTGGCGTTCGGACCCACGAGAATGTGAAACGGCCCCAGGGCCTGTGACGTATGCCGGAGGCACCGAAAATTCAGGGCTTCAATCAAACGGATCATGGCAGTCCTCGCTTTCTTTCGGTCTGGGGAACCGTCTCTTCGTTCTTGTTTCGGATCCCCGTTCTTACGGTTCCATTTCGGGAAGTCCGAGACTGGCGTCCTTTACAGCCCCCCGGGCCTGGACGTGGTTGCTGAGGGATTCCAGGAGGGATCGCTCTTCACTGCCCCGGGCGGACAGCTCGATCAGGGACTGCAGCAGCCGCTTGAAAAGCTCCTGCCGGCGCAGGCCGTTGTCGTCGAGGTAATCGTCCACCCGGTGAACGTCGCCTTCCCTCCACAGATGCATCAGGCAGTGGACGCGGTCGATCAGGGGAACGGGACTGCCGCCGGGGGCCTCATGGCCCAGGGAGCGGCTCTTCCGCTGCGCCCAGGTCCTCAGTTTTATCCTGCTGCCCGATTCTTCCGTCTCCGCCGCCCCTTCGGCATCGTCGTCCTCTGCGTCTTCTCCATCCATTTCAGTTGTTTTTCCCTTGGTGGCGCCGATCAGATTCCAGGTATCGGCCAGTTCCCGGTCGGAGATCCCGCAGGAAACGGCATAAAGGATACAGGCTCCCGCCGGGGCATCCTCCATGCCGAAGTCGTGGCGGTGGAGGAGGTAGTAGGCAGTCGGTTCGTCGAGTCGGTCCTGGACAGCCGTGTCCGCATCGTCCCCGCTCCTGGACAGGCCGTTCCCCGAGAGGACCCGGCCGACCACGAAATCGACGACCATCCGCCGGACGTGGGAAAGAAACTCGTTCACCGTCATGATCCGATCGGGCTCGTTGGCCTTCCGGACCACGGGGTGCCGGCTGTAGGCCGCCAGGGCCGGGCCGGTGGCCGCCCAGACGAAGTCGGGCCCCCGGATGCCGGCGTCCCAGAATTCCCTGAGCTTTCCGCGGATGTTGACCCGCATCTCCTCCATGACCTTTCCGTCCCAGCCCGGCTTGGCCGCTTCCGGCCGCTTGCGGCAGACGAGCCATACGGAGGAAGCGAGGGCGGCGGATATATTTGCCCGCATCCGTCCAGTTCTTTCCGTCTGTATCGGCCATGATCCATCGACAATGAACCCCGCCCTGATGATCGCTGAAACCAGTGTCTCCCATGCGTCAGGGTGTTTATGAGCAAATACAACAACCATTTTCCCGCCAGCATTCAACGAATAATGACAAGCGGAGAACGCTCTGAACATCCCATTCTCGTAGGTCTTCTTGGATTTCGCTCTGTCACCGCCGAATCGGCTCGAGTCGTCAATCAGTTCGCCATCTTCAGTCTCGTGATTCCACTTTGGTGACAAAGGGGGTTCAAAAACTTCATTAATTTCATCATTTAATCCACGAGTGCTACGGCGAAGCCAGATGTAGAAGAAATCCATCAAGTCCGAGTATGGGATGGCATCGTAGTATGGAGGATCGGTTACGATGACATCGAAACCCTTTTGCTGAATAGAAGTAGCTGAATTTGTTTCTACTTGGGTAAGGGGTGAATGAGTTGCAGCTTCCGCGACGTGGGAACAGACGAGTGAAACCCATTCAATTTCTCCGGCATAGTTGCCGCTGGCGGTGGCCAACGGGTTTGACTCGGCAAAATCCCAAAGGATAGGAAGTGCGAAGCGGGCAAATGTCTGCTCGATTTTCTCTGCGGGCATATTCCAGATACAGAGCACGCTCCCCCTGTTTTCCATCCGATCAATGGCCACAGCCAGATAAGCTATCAGTGGTTCCAGCCACTCACTTGGATACGTTGAGACCTTGAGCTTATCCGCGAGCTTGCGCGTCCATGTCACAAAGGTTCCCAGGGCCAGGAGCTGCCGGGGGGTGAACAGCTTCTGCCATTGGTCGAAGCCATAGAGGGGCACCCGAAATCCCAGGGCTTCCTTGCTGGGAAGCGGTTCATCCGGCAGACCGAAGGGGATGCCGGCGAACACATCCGCCACGGCCTGCTCCGCCTCGGCGGCCATCCGGATTTCCAGGTCCGTCGGCAGGCGGTATTCCTTTCCCTTCTGTCCCTCCATGACGACGGCGGTGTTGACTGTCCCCAGCCTCCCGGCCCGGCCTTCCAGCCGGATGTCCTCCATCGTCATGATGGTTCCGCAGCAAGGGCACTTCGCACCGGATCGCGACATGGTCCCGCCGCCGATCTGTTTGTCGTGTTCCCGGCGCTGGGCCGTGTTGACCCCTTTGACGGGCACGTCGTTCTCGATGCCGAAGGTTGTCCCGGACCGGTCGGCGTTCGGCTCCATCGTCAGCAGAACCCTTTTCTTTTCCTTCTTGCAAAGCCAGCGGGTCTTGAGGAGGGGAATGACGGCCCGGCAGTTCTTGCAGGCCGCCGTCCGCGCCCAGAGGTAGGCCACCGTCGGCTTGGCCACCCAGCGGGGATTGGTCTTCTCCCGCAGGTACTCGCCGCTGAACTCCCCGTTCAGCGGCTCCATATCCGGCGTGCCGTCGTCCTTCAGGGGTACGGCCCGCATCGGCTGCTTTTCGTAAGGTTTGGGCACCGTCTTGTCGAGGGGCTCGAAGTCCGCGTAAATCGGATAATAGCCGGCCAGTTCCCGCCTCGTGCGGTCCAGGACCCACCAGCCCCAGGCCCGGACGTGCCAGGCCAGGTCGGCTTTCGGCGCCCGACCGGTGTCTTCTTTGTCCTGCAGGAAAAGATCCTGCGAGAAGGCCTTCTTCTGTTTCCTGGTCATCTTGGTCCGGCCGACCAGGTGCGGATGGGCCTTGTAGAAGGCCTCCATGAAATCCTCGTTTTCGAGAATGAACTCCGGGAGAGGATAGGTCCGGCCGGCCAGCTTCTGCGGATATTCCAGGGTGCACTTGAGAATGAACCAGGCCACGGGATTGATGTCCACGGCGGTGGCTTCGCAGCCCAGCCGCATGGCCTCCAGGGGGATGGCGCCGCCGCCGGCGAAGGGATCGAGCACCCTCGGCGCCCGGCCGCCGTGGGCCTTGCGGATTTCCTGCCGGAACCAGTCCAGGAGTTCCCTGTTTGTCGTCTCCCGGCCCCAGTGGAGGATGCCGCCTTCGGTGACCTTCTTTTCCCGCTCCACGATCCGGCCGCCGGGCATCCGCTTCTTCTCGATCGTCTTGACCACCCGGCCGCCGATCTTTTCGCAAAGTTCACGACGCTGATTCAGAACCTCTTTGTTCCACTGGTCTTCGGACAAGCCCTCCGGCTTCGGCCGGGAACCCGGGTCCGGCAGCAGGGTGGCGATCAGGGCGGCCCGGCAGGCCGCGAGCGGCCGCCTGGCCGGCCAGATGTGGAACGTCGAGATGTGTCCGTGACGCACGTTCTTTTCGTGGACCGAGTCCAGGGATGCCTGTTCGAGAGGAAAGGCGTGCTCGATTAAGCGGCTTGTATCATTCAAGACGTCGCCCCTTTCCACAGGCGAAGAATGAAGCGTTCTCCATCTTCGACAAGGTCGGGCTCGGTTCCATTGTGGTTGCGCATCCCTTTGATGATTTTTCTCGGTACACCCATGCCCATATGCTCCATGTATCCGTAGTCCCTCAAAATGTCTTTGAGAAGCTGGTTGCGCGCCGCCCGGCAGCCCACACGCATGCGCTCGGGTGTAATGCCGTTTGGCAGCCTTCCGGGCGAAATAATCTCGATGCGATCTGTATAGACGGAAAGTTCTATGTTGGAGGCCGAGAGGAGGTAATCTCTGTGCACAACGGCATTGACCACGGCTTCGCGAACGACTTCTTCCGGATATGTCGGGCTTTCAACACGAATGCCCTCTTCAATTCCTTCGGAAATGCCCGCGTGCTCTTTTATGAATTGAACCGCCTGTTCGACGATTCCTGATTCAATCAACTGGTTCTCTGCCGTAAACAGTCCAACGATTGGTCCGCGGATCGAAAGACGCTTATACGCGGCATAGTCTTTCTCCGTTCCCGGATAGGCTACGGCATCAATCCCGGCTTGAGGGATATAACGGTTTGGATTTTTACCGAACAACAATAAACCGGCAACAGTACAGGAAATACCCCCTTCCTCATCCGTCATGATTTCAGTATTGACGAGCAGTTGTTGCCAACCAGGCATATTATCGACAGGCGGACTGTCTTGTCTTCTCACCCGCTGGAAATAGTCCAGTAATCTCCTGATATCAAAATCCCCTATTGACGAACCGGAGACAGGGCGAACTTCCAGCCTGAATGCTCCACGCTGTTGAAACAGCCTTTCAAGTTCCTCCTTGCTTGCTTCCCTGCTTTCGCTTCCCACCCTGATATAATAAGTTGAATGGTGATTATGCCATCGTGAATGAACCGTCCAGCCTCTTCTTAACGTAATAACAGCCACATCCTTTCCAGGTTCAACGTCTCGAACAATTTCGAAATACGGAATGATTTCAGGACGCAATTTGTCTCGGCAGGTTGTCATTACCCATTGTTCCAAGTTGCTGCGACTTATTCCTGTAATTGTTCCATCATCATCGACTCCCAGCAGTATGCGTCCTCCATCAGAGTTTGAAAACGCAACAATTTCTTTGGCAAGCTTGTAATCTTCTATCGTGTCACGTTTAAATTCGACACCGGAGTTCTCCAGATTACGTATCATTTCCAGAAGCTCTGTCTTCGTCATATTGCTTCTCCTTAAAATCCGTATTTCAATCGTCTTGTCTCGAAAGCGTTCTTCCCTCCTTCGAGAATTTCCTCGACCAGTTCACGGACCGGTTCATCATCTATGGAGCCCATGTGTTCCTTTCGTATTTCTGCTTTACCCATGCCTGCTTCACCGACTGCGTGGAGCCCTAAAATCAGCTCTGCATCGCCCAATACGGGAATGTTGGCATTGTGGGTTGCAAAAATAAATTGCCTGCGCCTTTTTTCTTCACGCATTTTGGGAACAATGCCTTCTGTGATAAACCTGTTATCCAGATCATCCTCCGGTTGATCGACAATCAACGGAACGTCGGATTCAAGTAAAAGCAGAAGAAGTACTGCCGTTGCTTTTTGTCCTTTTGACAGGTCTTCCAATCTCTGCCATTGTGCCGGCTGCCCCTCCGGGGAGACATTCAGTTCGGTACTGACCGTAGCAGGCAATTCAAGCTCTTCGATCTTCATGAATGCCGGTTCGCCGGCTTGGATCAGTCGTTCCGCCTGAGCGCCGGGTAGTGCGAATTTACGTATCAGTTCTTCTCTCCCTGCTCGACAGGCATCTACTAATGCAACAGTTGATAAATCGGGTTTCTGCCTCAACACCTCAAGAGCTTCAGCAAATCTGCCTTCGACCTCGTACCTTAACAGATCCAATAAAGGTTGTCTGTTTCCAGCAAAAAGAACCTGTATTCTGACACGATCAGGCAATTGCCTGTTAATCTTCTTTGCTGCCTTTTCAAGTCTTTGAAATTCGGTACGCTTCAGATTCTCCCATTCATCCAGTAGATTCCGTCGATGGCCTATGTATTCTCTTTCGTTTCGGTTCAGTAATGATTTTCTCTCCGTTAGCGGTTTTAAATCCTCGACTTGTTGCCGTAATTTGATGAATTCCTCACCATCGACTTTTGATTTCTGAAGCTCCCTTAATATTTTCTCGTAAGAGGCCTGAACGATCTTCTTTCTATCATCCCATTGTGATCTTATCTCATCAATTTTACCGCTCGCATTACTTATTGACTGCCGTAAATCTTTTACGATCTTATTCGCATCATGATCGAGTGTCATCAATGTATCATTGAGGGGATGTAATATATTGCGCCCCGTAAGATCTTGAAGGGCTTTTTCAGATATGAAAGCTCTGTCAATCGGCAGTGCATTTTCAAGATCATTGAGAGCGTTCTGAAAAGGTTTTAACCGGTCAGATGCAGTTTTTAAAATGCGCTCTTCTCGAACCAGTTGACTGCGATCTTTGAGCCGTTCTTCTAACTTTGCTTCTTGATAACGTTTTAATGTCTCCAAGAGAGCAGGCAATAATGACAGACGCTCATCAATTTGCTTAATCTCTTTCCTGACATCCATGATTCTTGTATGAGAACGTTCCAATTCGCGTTTTAGCTCTAATTTTCTTTTTTCGATATTTGGATCAAATTCGATGAATCGTTCGAGAAGAACTCTTAGTTTCTCAGGGCTTTTTGCAAGTTCTGATATTTCATGCTGTCCGAAGATTTCTACATGCTGTAAAATGTCTTGAGGAGCGATCGTTAATACATTTCCAAGATCATCTTTTACAACCGGTGGATTTGGAACCGATCTTTCTATGAGATAAGTTCTTGTGTCCGGGCGGTGCGATCGCACTGAAAGGTTTATCTTTGTTCCGTTTTTTAATACCTGATTGATGATTCCCTCACTTGATTTCCTCGCATCATCGCCAATAGATTCAAGTTGTAGAACGTATCTCAGGCTTTCAATAACGGTAGACTTCCCGGTTCCTCTGCCGCCGATCAGGACATTCAAGTTTTCGTTAAAGTGAATGCTTTCACCGTCCAGAAAACCGCCGTCCCATGCTAAAGTTATAAATTCAGTATGGTCGTCGGGCTCCGGGTCGCTCATCAGGCGGATTCGGGATTCCGGATCAAGAAATGCCTGGCGCAATCCATTTATTGATACATTGGACATTTTTATATAACAGGAAGATCCCTGTTTTTTCAGATCATTCGGATTGTTAACATCCTGACAATTGATAATTGCCATGGGTCTGTTTCTCTTATGGGCGACGTCCTTATTTTGTATGATTTGTCGCAAATCGTCCGGTGAATCCATGACGGAACCCGGTAATGAACAAGCCAGAAGATTGTCATCCCGCCATGCGGTTACCCTTGGTATACCCTTAAGAACTCTTAGCAATCCTCCATCGGAAGCAACATGTGCAGCTATACATATGGCTCCACCCCATTTGCGGCATTCGCTTAGCAACTCACTGGAATCGTATTTCCCAAGCGGTGACGATTCCTTCTCGTCATGGATTCCACAATCGGCAATCTTTGCCTGAACTACATCAAAGGGCACAGAAAGGTCTAATAAACAGAGAAAATGAACCCCTTCTTTTGTCACTGCTTCAAAGCCGGGAAAGGCGTATAAACCTTCTTTTCTTGCCGCTTCGATAAGTTTTTCCGACGACTTGATCCGATAATGGTCAGTTACGGCAATAACCTCAATACCTTCATCAATGCAGGCTTGGATAATCGCAACATTATAAGAGGCTTCATCCTTATAAAGGGTTTCTTTACTATGCCTGACAACGTATTCAAAAGGGTTGACTTGAAGAGCACATCGGAAGAATCGAGCCCCATTCGGTTTACTCAACGCATCCTTATAGTGGCTGTTTATTGTTAATGCCTTGCTCATTATCAGTCTCCTTTCACTCTTTTAGGGACATCCGTTGAGCTTATCATGAACTTAAAACATGCATTTCGAACTTTCTTTTTCCCTTGCATATAACGGGGAGTCCAAAACAGGTAGATATTTTGCTTGTCCAGGCAAATAAATATTCGATGCCGAGCCACCTGCAGGGCGTTCTCTGAACCGAATCGAAGAAGAAATGGGAGGTGATGGAGTAGAAGCAGATCCTCGTTGCCGCCTCCGCTTAAAAAAGCAAGAGCCGTCCCTTTCGAGACGACTCTGCGCCCTTTCGCCGAAGCTAACGGGGGTGCTTGTGGCAACATTATATGGCAGCCGATGCCTTTCCGTCAAACTTTTGTATGCCTGCAGGGGGTGCGGTATTTTTCGGCCGCTTCCTAATTTTGTCCAGCGGGCCGGAACCGTCATTTCAAATGGAAAGAATACGCTGGGTGACGCCAAGTTATCCCTCCTCCGCGGCCGCCTGTCCAATTTCCCTGGCGCTGATCAGAACGCTCCCCTTACGCCTGGCAAGAAGACGTCCGAACGGGTCCTGAACCCTGATCAGTCGCGGTTCCTGTGTTGCACAGTCAAAGACGGCATAGAGCCAGTAACCGTTGCGCATGTTGCAGGCCTTGGCCCATTCGTTTTCGGTTACTTCCACGTCCCCCGTCTCGGCGCGCCCCTTGACCTCGATGGCTCGCATCTCATCGCCGGGCCGCACGGACAAAAGATCAAATCCCGGATTGTCGGGCAGCCCCGCATTCCGGGCCAGTTCCGGCGTATGGATGTCGATGACCCTGGCCCCGGCGGCCTCTTCAAAGGCCTGCACAATTCTCATGGCCTCCTGCTCGACCTGGACGTCATGCTGACGGATTTCCTCGCGGTCGGAAGAGGGGACGACGAGGGCGTGGGCGATGAATTGAACGGCCTCCGGGGCGATCAGATCGGGCTCGCGATGAAGAACGGCCAGTGCCTGGTCCCTGCGCTCCGCAAGCTGCCGCTGCTGACGCTTGATGTCCTCCAGGGCTTCAACGGCCTTTCGCTTGCCGGTTCTTGCCTTCTCGGCCTGTTTGGCCCGTGCCATGGCCAGTTCGGCCTCCTGATAGTCAAAACCGCGCCGAATGAATCTCTCCCTCTCCGGAAGGGTTTCCAGCAGGCGGGTCCTCTTTCCCTGAGCCATCTCCCGGGCCGTGCGCTCCGTCAGGAATGCGCGGGCAAGCTCCTTTTCTTCCTCTGCCCGGAGGGCCATTCTCTGGGCCTTTTGGGGAATGCCCCGCCCGCCTTTCAAGAGAAGGAGGTGTTCCACGGGACAAAGGGCCATCTCCGTCCCCTCATGCTGTTTCAGACCGACAAGGCGGCAATCCAGGGTCTCATCCAGGGAAAGATCCGGGAATTCCGGATCCGCCTTGCGGGAAACGGTAAGGAGGGCGACATGGAAGAGATAAGGCCTTGTGGCTGTGGGATCGACGAACATGGCCCCCTTCGATCCTTCCCCCGCAAGCTGGTTCCTCACCAATGCTCGAAAAGACTCGAATACCGGTTCTCCGGGGTGCACCCAGACGACATCCTTCCGTTCGTCTTTCGATGGTGAAACGCAGAGGCTGCTTCTCGCTTCCGGAGGGTAAAGTTCCAAAGCGGGCAGGATGGGATCGGTTGCACCGCTGCGTGTGGGCAGCAAGGTGAAAATACCGTCCACATCTCCTTCTATCTCCATGCCGGCAAGGGGGGCGGCCCGCTGGATGTACTGGCGGACATATCCCGGCAGGAGCCGGAAATAGATCTCCTGCCGCAACGTTTTGCGCAGGCGAGGGAGCTCTCTTGCCACGTCCCCTCCGTATCCGAAAAGGACTCGCTCTTGCGCTGCCAGGGCCTCGATCTGCTCCTTCGTCAAGCGGCCCTCCAGGTCGAGAAGGGCGGCCTTTTCTTCTCCAAGGACGGCTCGCTCCATGTATTGTTTTATGGACACGCCCTGGAAAATCCGGCCGATGCAATCGAACACCTTGTCGGACTGCAGTTCGCGGCGAATCAATTCCAGTTTGTCGAGGAGCGTTTTCAGGACGCGCCCTTCCCTTGTGCCGGGAGCGACGAGGTTCATGATGACGACCGGATCGTGCTTCTGGCCGTAACGATGGATGCGGCCCATCCTCTGTTCGAGGCGGGCTGGATTCCAGGGGATGTCGTAGTTGATCATGATCCAGCAGAACTGGAGGTTGATCCCTTCGCCGGCTGCGTCCGTACAGACCAGGAAGCGCGCTCCGCCCTCGGCTACGGGCCTGCGAAAACGCTCCACCTCTTCTTCCCGTTCGGTGTAATGCATGCCACCATGAATCTGGGCGATCTGATCCGTGTACCCCAGGCCGTTCAGACGCCTGACCAGAAAATGCATTGTATCGCGGTGTTCCGTGAAGATGATGAGTTTTTCTTCGCGATAGCGTCTTTCCGAGATAAGCTCACGCAGCTTCTCGAACTTTGATTCCTGCCCCCGCTCATATACCTGCCCGGCCAGGTTGAGCAGGCGTACGACAATCTCCTTTTCTGCAACCAACTCCGCTAGAGAGGTTGCGATGACTCCTTTCAGCAGCTTGTCTTCCGCTGCCTCATTGTCTTCCCGCTCTCCACCGCCGGATTCATCGTCAGCCGCTTTCGATTCGAGAATGTCATCATCGTCCTGAATGCTCCGCTGCAGAAGCTGCAACTGGTCTATGGTGATCCTGCCCGACTGGACGTCTTCAATATATCCGTCGAGCTTTTCGATCCGTCGTTCCAGGGATCGGAGAAGGGCATACGTGGAACTCGCCAGGCGGCGCTGGAACACGCTCATGGCAAGGCGTGCCGCTTCCCTATTGAGCAGCTTCGCCCGGTTGTAGACATACAGCAGGTACTCGGTTGTCTCGTCGTAGAGTGCCTGTTCGCTGATTTCACCCTTGGACAACTCATAGCCGAACGTGTCGGAAATCCTTTTTGGATAAAGAGGACGTCCGTCCAGGTGGACCATTTCTTCTTTTGCGCGACGGATGAAGTGAACGAACCGCTGGTCGGCCGGAAAGGCGTCAAAGGCTTCCTGCGTGGTCAGAATCTCCGGTTCGAGAAGTCGCCACAGCGCATAATAAGGGTAGTCCTTCCCCATGTGCGGCGTCGCAGTCAGCAGAAGCAGATGGGTGGCATTCCAGGGAAGCGTCCAGTCGGGATCCGCCGTTCGAACTCCGGCCAGGGCCTCCGCAAGCCGATAACGCCCCGTTTTCGTGACCCTGAAATCCGGGGTCCGACTTGCAGCCAGTTTGTGTGCCTCGTCGAATATGACCAGATCGTAGGGGGCCGTTTCGGATTCCTTCAACCGGTTGAAAACGCGGTTGCTGGTCAATGTATCGAGGCTGACGATCACCCGGTCGCTGTTTTCTCCCTGAAAGGGATTCTCCTGGCGGGCATTGCTTCCACTGATGATCCGGAACGGCAGATTGAAAAGGGACATGAGTTCCCGTTGCCAGTTTCCAACGAGTCCGGCGGGCGGTATGATCAGGATTCTCCTTATTAGCCGCCGGGACAGCATCTCACGAATGTAAAGGCCGGCCATGATTGTCTTGCCGGCGCCTGCGTCGTCGGCAAGAAGGAAACGGAGCCGGGGTTGCCGAAGCATCCGTTCGTAGACGGCGATTCTCTGGTGGGGAAGGGGATCGATGCTGGAAATTTCCGTTGCGAATGATGGATTTACAAGATGACCGAAAGAAAGCCGTTCCCCTTCTGCAAGGAGTCCAACGGCATCCGGAGAACCGGTGAAATCCAGGGTGGCTGTGGCGGGTTTTACGGCCGGCTTTTCAGTCGCATCCTTATCTCCCCGAAAGCTGATCTCCAGTTCTTGAATTCGTTTCCATGACAATTGGGATGGCCTGGTTTGACCGTTTTCCCAGCGATTTACGGTGGCGAAGGAAACACCCAGATGTCCGGCCAAGGCCTGTTGAGTCAGGCCGAGTTGGGCGCGGATCTTTTTAATCTGCTCCGGGAGGTCCATGGGATCTGTCTTTCTCAAATGATATCAATGCATAAAGATTGGCACGGAATACATAAGCAATACCTTGTTCGTTGGATGCGGGCCGTTATATAACATGTGCGATATCACTTGTCAAGCGTCACGCGATGATAAATAGGTATTTAGAATTCAAGAATGGTAGTATGTCGGAGCCGCCCGGAGCGGACGATAGATGCGAGCAGCTACAAGCCGAGCAGTCCCGGGCAGCGCTTCAGCCTGAGTTCTCCATCTCTGAATGTGCCTTGATCAGCAGGCAGACGTTGGGAGATTGCTTCCGGTGGTTCAGGATGCCGCAGTAACCATGCTTGAGAAGAATCCCGGGGATCTGAGGCGACACCGGCTGATCCTGAACCTGCTTAATTGAACGGACGATGTTTCTATTTCTCCTGGCGGAAGAACAGGGTGGCAGTATCTCTGATGTCAAAGGAAAACAGAAAACGTCACCCGATTTTTCCGGTTGCAATGCAATAGCGACATGCCGCAAGGATCTACCCGTGAACATGGAAGGAACCGCATGAAAAATCGTCCCGAGATAACCGTCATCATTCCCGTTCTTGGCGAGCAGGCCGTGATCGGCGAGCGGATCCGCCGGA
Source organism: Syntrophales bacterium (assembly GCA_035363115.1). NCBI lineage: Bacteria > Pseudomonadati > Thermodesulfobacteriota > Syntrophia > Syntrophales > Syntrophales bacterium. Next base: position 70,120 of record DAOSEM010000004.1, read on the forward strand.
TCCGGGAGTGCGAGACCGGCGAAGTCCCGGAGATCGTCGTCGTGGACGGCGATCCGGCAGGCGGCACCCTGGAGAGCATCGACGATCCGGACGTGGTTTGCCTGACGTCGCCCCGGGGACGTGCCGTCCAGATGAACCGGGGGGCCGAGCGGGCATCGGGGCGGATTTTTCTCTTTCTCCATGCCGACACGGACCTGCCTCCGGGGGCCTTCACCATGATCCGGCGAGCCATGGAGGACGTGTCGGCCGCGGCGGGAGCCTTCGACCTGACCATCCGTTCACCCCGGCCGGTCTTCCGGATCATCGAGCGGATCGCCTCCCGGAGATCCCGCCTCACCCGCATACCCTACGGGGACCAGGCCATCTTCATCCGAGCGTCCTGTTTCCAAGGGATCGGCGGTTACCGGGACATCCCGATCATGGAGGACGTGGAACTGATGCGGCGGATCAAGCGCCGTGGAGACCGTGTCGTCTTCCTGGATGCCCGGGTCTCCACCTCCGCCCGCCGCTGGGAAAAAGAAGGTGTTCTCCGCTGCACCCTGCGCAACTGGGTGCTGATCAGCCTCTATCTCCTGGGCGTACCCGCCGGGCGCCTTGCCCGGTATTATCCATGAAACCATGAGAATGCCGACCGCCTTCCGCACCGCGCTCCTTTCGATCCTTCTCCTGGCCGCCGTCGCCGCCGCCGCGACGGAGCGGACCGTTCTGTTCCGGGAAGACTTCAGGACGCTTGACGCCTGGCGTTCTCTTGCCTTCCCCCGGATCGAGGCCCGCTCCCGCTACTCCATCGAGCCCCTGGACGGCGGCACGGTCCTGCGGGCGGAGAGCCGCGGCTCCGCCTCGGGGCTCATTCATCGCCGCGAATTCAACGTCTACGAGTATCCCGGGCTCCGCTGGCGCTGGAAGGTATCCAATGTCTACGCCCGCGGCGACATGGGTGGAAAGGAAGGCGACGACTACCCCATCCGGATTTTTGTCATGTTCCACTCCCGGACGAAAACGCCCTCCGCCCTCAACCAGGTTTCCAGCGCGGTTGCCCGATGGTTCCATGGCGAGAACCCGCCCCACAGCACCTTGAGCTACATCTGGGCAAACCGCGAGGACGTCCCCCGCCTGTTCAGCAGCCCGTTTACGGAGAGGGCGAAAATGATGGTCCTGGAGAGGGGCAGCCGCCTCGCCGGCACCTGGAGGGAGGAGAGCGTGGACGTCCTTCGGGACTATCGGCGGGCGTTTGGAGTCGATCCGCCCGCCACGGCGACGCTGGGTATCATGAACGACTCGGACAACACCGGGGAGGCTTCCGTGTCAAACGTGGACTTCATCGAGGTGTACCGTGACGCCCTCTGAACGATGCATCCTGCTGATGGTCAAGCACCCGGGCTTCGTGCCCGTCAAAACAAGGCTGGCGGCCTCCCTTGGAGAAGCAAAGGCGCGCTCCCTCTACGAGGCCCTGGCGGCCGACGCCGTCCGGATCCTGGCAGAGGAAGATCGTCTCCTGATGGTTCTCTACGACCCTCCCGAGGCCGGAGATGCCGTGGCTCGATGGCTCGGATCCGGGCCGATCTACCGGCCCCAGCGGGGATCGGACCTCGGGGAGCGGATGGCCGCAGGCCTCCGGGAGGCTTTCGACGCGGGATTCCATACGGCAGTGCTCACCGGAAGCGACATACCGGGATTGGACTCCGATCTCGCTCGACAGGCACTGGACGGCCTCGACACGCACAACGCCGTCATCGGCCCCGCGCCGGACGGGGGCTATTACCTGATCGGCTTCCGCGGGGAATCGTTTCTGCCGGAGGCGTTCGAAGGAATCCCCTGGAGTACGGGAGAGGTCTTCTCCAGGACATTGGGGGTTCTGGAAAGAAAGGGACGGAGGGCCCTTGTCCTGCCATCCCGCCGGGATATCGACACCATAGAGGACCTGCAGTTCTTCGCCGCAGATCCGCCTTCATGCATCGGTCCGGCGTTCCGGGCCTGGTTGATGGAAAATGAACCAATATATTTCACGGGTGGGAAAAGCCCCAAAAATGTGCTATGAACCCGCCGTTCCACGAGATCGAACGGAGCGGACGACCTTGAACGAACGGGGGACAAAAGACGTCAAACGAGGGGCAGAGGGATACTCTGCCCCTTTTTTCGTCCAAAAGGAGATGAGACATGGTCAAGGTGAGTGAAATGAAGCGGGCGGTCGTGGTCGGAGCGGGGACCATGGGGCATTCCATCGCGCAGGTCTTTGCCCAGCACGGAATTGAGGTCGGGCTGGCGGACACCAGTGGTGAGTACCTGGAGCGGGCCATGCGGCTGATCCGGGCCAACCTGGAGACGCTGGCCGACTACGGAACGGTGAAACAGGGGGATATCCCGGCCATCCTGGGGAGGATCATCCCATCGACGGACCTGGCCGTTGCGGCGGAGGGCGCCGACTTTGCCATCGAGGCCGTCGTGGAGGTGCCGGACGTCAAGAAGGCCGTCTTCCAGCAGCTTGAGCGGATCTGTCCGGAGGGGGCGATCCTCGCCAGCAATACCTCCTCGCTGGACGTCTTCTCCATCGTCGGCGAGATCCACCGGCCCGAGCGGCTCCTCATCACCCACTGGTTCGCGCCGCCCCACATCATCCCGCTCGTGGAGGTCGTCCCGGGGCCAAAGACGGCGCCGGAGGCGATGGACTTCGCCGTGCGGCTCATGGAGCGCCTGGGGAAGAAGACCGTGGTGCTCAAGCAGTTCGTCCCCAGCTTTATCGTCAACCGGATCCAGCAGATGATCTTCTTCGGCGTCCTGGAACTCCTGAAGAACGACTGGGCCTCTCCGGAAGACATCGACCTGGCGGTCAAGGCCAGCCTCGGCGTGCGGCTTCCCGTGGTCGGCGCCGTCCAGACCCTCGATTTCACCGGCCTGGACCTGGTGGACGTCATGATCAAAAACGCCCTGGGCCAGTCGCCGCCCTTCATTGCCGATCCCGTGGCGAAAGGGCACCTGGGGGCGAAAACCTCGAAGGGGCTCTTCGACTACGGCGGACGCCCGGAGGAGGAGATCCTGAAGAAGAGGGACAAGCGCTACCTGGCGATGCTGGAGTCGATGGAGAAGCTGGGGGTGTTCGATCCGGTTTAAGCGTCGGGACCTGTCCTGTCATGCAGAGAAGAAGAGGGGGTCGGATTCCGTCTGCCCCCTCTTTGATATTTCCCGTTCAGTAGAGAATTCGAAAGTCCTGGAATTCACCGGAATAGGGCTCTTCCCGGACTTCCGTTTTTGTCACCGTCGCCGCGGGAGGCCCTTGTCGGCACCAGGCGGCGACGGCCTCCACCGCCGGGTCGTCCCCTTCGACCAGGGCCTCGACCCGGCCGTCCGGCAGGTTCCGGACCCATCCCGTCACGCCCCGGGCGCGGGCCGTCCGGACTGTCCAGGCCCGGAAGGCCACGCCCTGGACGATGCCCGTCACGAAAATGCGGACACGCTTCACCATTCGCTCCCCTGCCAGAAAAATCTCCTTCACCGTTGCTGGGACGGGGATCAATCCGGTACCCGTTCCGGCGGGATGAAGGCAGGGTTGCTTTATACCGCCCGCCGCTTCGGATTGCAACGGCCGCCCCCGCCCTGTATTTCCGCCCCTGTTCTTTCCGTACCGGCCGTGCTATTCTCGCCGCCGTACGGGAAAGTCCTTTCCCGCCTCCGTGTTCTTGCGATCAAACAGAGCGCACCGTTTCACCGGTCCCTCGGACCGAACGAAGAAAGGAGAATACCGATGCAGGCACTCTTCACCCTTACCCCGGCGGAATCGAAGCGGCTGATCGGCAAAGGCGTGGCCTCCCTGCCGAGCATCCAGAATGCGAAAAACAAGGGCTACCTCCTCATCGGGCGGGGATCGACCAACGCCTATATTCTCGAGGAGCTTCTGGGGAAGCCGGTCCGCAAGGAGGGGTACGTGGCCGGCCAGGTCATCCGCGGCGTCCTGTGCGTCCTGGGGGCGGAGGACCGAACGAAGCCCGTGACGTTTCACAAGGGCAAGATCCTCCCCGTCGAGCCGGGATCGGTTCTCGACAAGATGGGCCCCGGGGACATCATGATCAAGGGGGGCAATGCCCTGGACGCCAACGGGAATGTGGGCGTCATCATGGTCAACCCGATGGGCGGGACGATGGGCCAGTTCTACATGGCCCTGAAGGCCCGCGGCCTGGAGATGATCTACGCGGTGGGCCTGGAGAAGATGATTCCCTCCGTGCCGATGGCGGCCCAGTACGGCGGGACCATGACGACGGACAAGGCGATCGGCCCGCCCGTCGGCCTGGCCTGCGTCTCCGACGGCATCGTCTTCACCGAGATCGACGCCATCGAAAACCTCTTCGGCATCGATGCCGTGCATTTCGCATCCGGCGGCTGGGGGGGAGCCGAGGGCTGCGTGACCCTCGTGGTCGAGGGGCCCGATGCCAAGGTCAACCAATGCCTGAAATTCATCGAGCAGAAGATCAAGGGGGAGCCGCCTCTGCCCGCGGCCAAGAGCCCGTGCAAGACCTGCACGATTGCCTGCAGCTTCCAGAAGAAGGATGAAAAGAAGCTTCCTGTCTGGCTCCGCTGATGTATGAAGAGGGGCGGAATTCAAATCCGCTCCCCTTCTTTTATTTCTCCTTTTTATAGAGAATCCGGCGCGGATGGGAGGCGGGCGTGTGGGAGCAGGTCTTCCCTCGCGCTCAGAAGCGTTTTTTCGACCCTGCAGCGTCTCGCTCCGCTGCAAAGTCATAACTCGCACCTAGCGGTGCTCAGACAGATGACTTTGCGGGCGCTGCGCTGCGACGGCAGGGTGCCCCGAAAAAGCCGCTATTCGCGCTCCGGGAAGCCCCCTCTCCCCGACCGACGTTCGCGGGGGCGCGACCGGGGGTTCCCAGAGGAGCGATTAGAAAACGTTTCCGGATCCGAGGCTCATCGGTTTCAGAAGGCGAAGAGAGGAAACGTTTTCGCGACGACGGGAGCCCCCGTGGCAGCCCCCGTGCCTTGATGTGAAGTGAAAGAAAATGGGGAACGGATTGGATATCCGCCCCCCATTGTATTGTTCACGGTAAAAAAGCTGACCTGTTATTGGTGGGGGAGGCCGAGGAGGGCGAGGAAGGCTGCCTCGTCCAGGACGGGGACGCCCAAGGCCTCCGCCTTCGTCAGCTTGCTTCCCGGGTCGGCGCCGGCCACGACATAGTCGGTCTTCTTCGAGACGCTGCCGCTGACGCGTCCGCCACGGCTCTCGATCATCTCCTTTGCCTCGTCGCGGGTGAACCCGGCCAGGGTCCCCGTCAGGACGAAGGCCTTCCCGGAGACGGCGGACGATTCCGCTTCGCCGGCTTTGGGCTGGTCCTTTCCCTGGGCTTCGGCGGTCCAGGTGAATCCGCATGCCCGGAGCTGCCGGGTCACTTCCAGGAATCCCGGATCGTTCAGAAGCTGTCGAACTCCCACCGCCGCGCCGGGCGAGATCCCCGGGACCTCCCTAAGGTCCCGGTCTTCCGCCGCCTGCAGGGCCTCCAGCGTTCCGAAGCGGCTTTCCAGGGCCTCCGCCCGGACGCCGCCCACCTCGGGGACCGCGAAGAAGGAGATCAGCCGGGAGAGGGGCATCGTCCGCGATCCCTCCTCCATGGGCGTTTCCTCCCATCCAACACCCAGTTCCCGCAGATCCGCGATCACCTGCCGGTTGTGCTCCTCGGAGAAAAACGAGGAGATGGAGGCAGCCACCTCGACCCCGATGTTCGGGACGAAGCGCAGGGTCTCCGTCCGCGCCTCCATCAGGAGGTCCAGCGATCCGAAGAACAGGGCCAGGTCCCGGGCCGTGGTCTCCCCGACGTCGGGAATCCCCAGGGCATAGATGAAGCGGGCGAGGGTCGTCCGGCGGCTCCGGGCGACGGCCTGCACCAGGTTTTCCGAGGACAGGTCCGCCAGCCGGTCCAGGAGGACCAGGTCCTCCCGCCGGAGCCGGAAGAGATCGGCGGGCGTCTTCACCAGGTCCCGGTCCACGAGCTGGTCCACGAGCTTCTCCCCGAGTCCCTCGATGTCCAAGGCCCGGCGGCTGCCGAAGTGCAGCAGGGCGCGCTTGCGCTGGGCCGGGCAGAAGAGGCCGCCGGTGCAGCGGGTGGCCGCCTCCCCGGCGGCGCGGGCGGTGAAGGAGCCGCAGACGGGGCAATGGCCGGGCATCCGGAATTCCCGCGCGTCCGGCGGTCGCTTCTCCAGGAGGACCGACACGACCTCTGGGATGACCTCGCCGGCGCGGCGGATGACAACCGTGTCGCCGACGCGGACGTCTTTCCGGCGGATCTCGTCCTCGTTGTGGAGGGTGGCATTCGTCACGGTGGCCCCGCCGACGAAGACGGGCTTCAGCCTCGCCACCGGCGTCAAGACCCCCGTCCGGCCGACGGAGGTGTCGATGCCGACGATCTCCGTCAGGGCCTCCTGGGCGGGGAACTTGTGGGCCAGGGCCCAGCGCGGCGCCCGCGCCACGGAGCCAACGGTCTCCTGGGCCGCGCGGTTGTTCAGTTTGTAGACAACACCGTCGATGTCGTAAGGGAGGGAATCCCGCCGGGACAGGATCTCCCGGTAAAAGGCCAGGAGTCCCGGGGTTCCGGACACAACCCGGCACTCCGGGCAGACTGAAAAGCCCAGTCGGACCAGGAGGTTCATCGCCTCCGCCTGTGTGGCGGGCAGGTCGAGGCCGTCCGCCCAGTCGAGGGAATAGGCGAAGAAGGACAGGGGGCGGGAGGCGGTGACCCGCGAATCGAGCTGGCGGAGGGAGCCCGCGGCGGCGTTCCGGGGATTGGCGAACTCCTTCTCCCCGCGCTCCCGCTGGGCCCGGTTCAGCTTCGCAAAGTCCTCCCGGAGAAGGATCACCTCCCCTCGGACCTCGAGGCCCTTCGGAACGGTTTCTCCCCGGAGCCGCAAGGGGATCGTGAGGACGGTGCGGACGTTGGCGGTCACCTCCTCACCGGTGAAGCCGTCCCCCCGGGTGGACCCGTGCACCAGGACGCCGTCCTCGTACACGAGGCTGACGGCGAGGCCGTCGAATTTCGGCTCCGCCGTGTAGTCGACTGTCTCGACGCCCAGGCGCTCCCGGATCCGCCGGTCGAAGGCCTCCACCTCCGCGTCGTCGAAGGCGTTGGACAGGCTCAGCATGGGCGTGCGGTGGGTGTAGGCGGGAAACTTGTCGAGCGGCGGGGCGCCCACCCGCCGGGTCGGCGAGTCGGGCGTCGCCAGGTCGGGGAAGTGCTCCTCGATGTCCGTCAGTTCCCGGAGGAGCGCGTCGTACTCGGAATCGGGGATCTCCGGCGCGTCGAGCTGGTAGTAGAGCCGGTTGTGGCGGTCGATGACCCGCCGCAGCTCCGCGGCCCGCCTGTCCGCCGTTTCCCGATTCATTTCACCCGTCTCAGGAGGGGGCCGGCCTTGGGGGGCTTCGGCGTCGCGGGTTTCTCGTCCTTCTGCTTCATGATCTGGTCGTTGAAGATCTGGTTCTTGGCTCGGACGGCGTTGATGATGAAGAAGACGATGACGGCCCGCTCCCACTCGCGGCTCGGCTCGAAATGTTCCATCCGGGTCTTGTATTTCTCCCAGAGGGAGGCGAGGGACGCCTCGTCCAGGGAGAGGATCGTATCGGCGATTTTATCGAGGGATTTTTCCAGCATGATCCTGCCTTTTTCCGTGTTCTTCGGATGATCGGGCATTCTATCGGGGCCGCCGGGGATTGTCAAAACAAAAGCCGATGAGGATGCGAGTGCCGTTTCGGTCGGCCTCGTCCCTTCTGGCCGGCATTCTGCGGTCCCGGGCAAAAGGTCTTTACTCGGGGGGATGGCTGTGGTTTAATCGCCGCCCGAAAGGAGATCCCATGGTCAGGCTTTCCGACGGGAGCGAATTCTGTCGCGTGTGCAACCAAAAACCTTCCGTGGTCCTGTGCGACGGCTGCGAGAAGGCTCTTTGCACGGACTGCCGGAAGTTCGACCTCTGGGGCTACGGATGCGGCCACGTGGACACGAAGGTGTTCTGCGAGGCCTGCGCCCGGGATCCCCGCATCAATCCCTACGGCGGCTGCATTGACTGAGGGCGTGCGGGCGCCCGTGTCCGAAGAGGGACCCGTCAACGGCTCGCACCGCTCCCGGTCCGTCCTGCACCGTATCCAGCTGAGGCTTGCCAGCGCCTGGGACATCCTCGTGGACTCGGTGATCAACTACCAGAACAACGGGGATGTGAACCAGGCGGCGGCCATCGCCTTTTACGCCATCCTCTCCTTTCTCCCCCTGTTCATCCTCACATTCCTGACGGCGGGGTATTTCTTCAGCTCCTATCCCGAGGTGCAGCGGCAGTTCATCGAGGGGATCCAGCGCTTCCATCCCTACTTCACCGGGGACATCCTGATCCAGCTCGGGCAACTGGACGAAAAGAGCCAGCTTCTGGGCTGGGTGGGCTTCATCACCCTGATCTGGTTCTCCTCCATGATATTCGGGGCCGCGGAGACGGCCTTCAACCTGATCTACCGGGCCAAGGCGATCCGGAACTACGTGGTCTCGAAGCTGCTGTCCTTCGCCATGATCCCGGCGGCCTGGGCCGTCGGCATCCTGAGCGTGGGGATCACGACCATCGCCACCATCGTGGCCAACCAGCCGGTCCTGGCGGACAGCCTCTTCACCCACCTCCCCATTCTCAAGGGCGTCCTGTTCCGCTATGTCCTGCCGTACATCGTCACGGTGATCTTCTTCACCCTCGTCTACAAGGTCATCCCGGTGAATAAAATCTCCCTGGGGCTCGCCTTTACGGGAAGCGTCGTCTTCTCGGCCCTGATGGAGGTGGCGAAGCACTTCTTCGCCTGGTACATCGCGAACTACACCCGATACGACATCATCTTCGGCTCCCTGCAGACGGTGGTTGTCCTGATCATCTGGGTGTTCTACGTGGCCCTGATCTTCCTGTTCTGCGCCGAGCTGATGGCCTCCTACCGGCGCCGGGACCTGATCCTCATCGAGCGGGCCCTCCTGAAGCCCGGGAGGCCCGGGATGAAGGTCTGGGAGCGGCTCTTCCGCCGCTTCGGCCGCATCTATCCGCCTGGAGGCACGGTCTTCCAGGAAGGCGACGAGGGGCGGGACATGTACTTCATCCTGGCCGGGCGCATCCGGCTGGAGAAGAAGGCCAGCCGGGTCCGGAAAGTGCTGGCGGAGCTGGGGCCCGGCGAGTACTTCGGCGAGATGGCGGCCCTGCTGGAGGCCCCCCGGACCGCCACGGCAAACGCCGCCGAAGAGAGCGACGTGGCCGTCATCGACGGCGGGACGCTTCGCCGGCTCCTCCGGGAGAACGACGAGATGTCCATGTTCATGATGAAGGAGTTTGCCCAGCGGATCCGACGCACCGACGCGCTCGTGGACGAACTTTCCCAGTGGTGGCTTCGCCTGGTGGCCATTCTTTACCTGACCCGCTCCTGGCCCCTTTCTCCGGATGTGGATCCGGTGGCGGAGATCGCCGCCTCCTCCGGCAGGGACCCCGAGGAGATCCGGGACGTCCTGACGGATCTTGCCCAGGAGGGGGTTGTCGAGATCCGGGAGGGATGCGTGACGGGATTCAGCCGCGAACGGGCATGGGAGATCAGCAGCACGCACATTTATTGACGGGCCGTAAAAAACGGCGGCACAGGACGGAGGAACGGCCATGGAGATGCCGGCGGAACGGTGGCTTGATATCAATGGACTTTCGTTTCGTTATCTCGACTGGGGGGGAGAGGGGCTGCCCTTCCTGGCTTTGCTCCATGGAATCGGTGACAGCGCCCATGTCTGGGATCTCTTTGCCCGGGAGGCCCGCCGTCATTTCCGGATCGTCGCCCTGGACCAGCGGGGCCACGGCAGGAGCGGCCGGCCAAGGCCCGCGGCGTACCGTTTGGACGACTACGTGGGCGACCTGGAGGCGGTGGTCGAGCGCCTGGCACCCCCGAACCTGATCCTCATGGGGCACTCCATGGGAGCCCTTCACGCCACGGCCTTTGCCGCCCGGCATCCCGGCTTCGCGGCGGCCGTGGTCCACGTGGACATCGAGCCCTGCCCGCCCCCCTGGAACAAGAAGTACCTGACGGGCCTCTACCGCGACCTTCCCGAGTCGTACGAATCGGTTGACGCATTCGTAAGCCGGCGGATGGAGAACAGCGCCCACGCCGACCGGGCGCGCCTCCTCGCGCTGTCGCCCCACAACCTGCGGGAGGAGAACGGCCGGTATTACGCCCTCAGTGATCGCGAGGTCTACGCCCACTTCGACCCGGACTACGACCTGCGCGCCCTGCTGCCCGGCATCGCCTGCCCGGTCCTGGTCGTCCGCGGCGAGGACAGCCTGGTCCTGCCCCGGGAGCCGGCGGAGGAGATGTGCCGGAGCCTGCCGCGGGGTTTCCTGGCGGAGATCCCCCGGGCGGCCCACCCCGTTCACACGGACAACCCCGAGGCGTTCCGGGAGGCGGTGTTCCGCTTCTTGGCGGATCAGGGCCTGATGGTCCGCTGATCGCACACTCCCGGCTCGGTCCGGGGTCCATCCTTCAACCGCATTCCTCGTTTTTTCTACCAGATGTACCGCATGTCTGCCGTTATGACGTGGCTGGACTGCCTCGACTTCAGTTCTCCGGCATAGGCGAGGGAAAAGGAGAGGGCGTCGGTGAGCTTCCCCGTCATCCCCAGGGAGAAGACGCCGCTGTTCCGGCCGATCGTGTCGGAATAGACCGTTAAGGACCCGGCGTTGGCCCCGGAGAAGCGGGCGTTCAGGACCGTTTCGTCGTTTCCGAACTCGTGGACCCAGCGGGCGGAGAGCCTGGGGGTGAGGGAGAAGGACTCCCCGACCGTAAAGGTCCTGGCGAGTTGAAGGCCGACGGTGCCCTGGAGGAAGGTGGCGTCTTCGGCATCCGCCTCGATGTTCAGGGAATCGGCGCCGGTCTCTGTGAACGCGCTCCGGTGGTGCCGGAGGGCCAGGACGGAGGCGAGGGGAGTGATCTCGAAACCCCAAAGTGATGCCCTGTACCCGCCCTCGACGGAAGCGCCGAGCTCGTAGCCGCCGTACGAAGCCGTGGCGGTACGGGAGACGGTCCCGAAGGAGATGGAGCGGGTGGTGTCGTAGCCGTTCCGGGTGAAGGAGAGGCCCCCGTCGGCGTACCATCTCCCGCTTCTCCAGGTCCCGTAGAGGGCGGCCTGGAAGCTTTCTTCCTTCCCGGAGTCGCCGAAGTCCGGGAAATCCACGTCCGTCTTCGAGTACCCGAGGGCAACGCCGGTCCGGAAGCCTCCGCGGACGAGGAGGTCGACGCCGGTGACGAAGCCCCGGACGGTGTAATCGTACCGGGATGCGATGTCCTCTCCGTCGCGGTTGCCCTTGGCCCCGTAGCCCCGAATCCAGAGGCCGAAGGGGTAGGTGATCCGTCCCGCGGCATCGGCCAGGGAGAGGACGGCCTCGGAGAGGGTGGATCCGCCCATGGCGGGGATCAGGGAGGCGTCCCCGAAGAAGGCCCCGGCGGTCTTCTCCGGAGAGGGTGCGTCCTGCGGGAAAAGGCTCCGGAAAAACGCGGCGTGCTTGACGGCGTCGATGGCGGGGTAGGCGGTGTGGCTGGCGCCGCCCAGCCTGTTGAAGGCGGCCCTGGCCTCCGTGAAATCGAGGGTATGAAGGGAATCGAAGGCAGAGAGCAGGTCGCCCGAGGCGGTCTCCCAGGCGCCGTCGAGGTACGCGGAGACGGCGCGCTCGTTCCGGGTCAGGGCGGCCCGGTTGAGGGCGGACCGGCGCATGGCGCAGGCATCGAAGGCGTCGTAGTAGACCCGGGCGTCCGACAGGCCGTAGTCCATGCTGACGGAGTCGAACGTTCCCGTGAGGCCGTTTGTCGTGTCGATGATCCGGTACTTGACCCCGTGCTTCATGCCCCGGGGGTCGAGCGATAGCGTTGCGCCGGGATCGATGACCGCCGTGTCGGAGGCGATATGCGCAAAGGTGCCGTCGGCCTTGAGGGTAGGCCGATAGGTGGAGCCGGATTCGAAGGCCATCTTTCCCTTGATGTTCAGGAGGCCGTCCTCGATGCGAATCATCTTCCCGCCCTTGAAGTCTCCGTCCACGGTCCAGGTGCCGGCCCCCGTCTTGGTGAGATACTCAAAGTTGACGATGGAGCCCTTCGCGATTCCGCCCGAGCCGTCGAGGAAAATCCGGTCCGCCGTGCCGTTGACGAGCTCAGGGTCCGGATCGTCCGCGTCGTCGCCGTCCACGCTGCCGGAGATCTTCGATCCGCTCCGCAGGATGACCGTGTCGTCGCCCTCGCCCATGGTGATGGCCGGCCCCTGCTCTGCAGTGATGGTTCCGGCGTTGTCGACCAGGTCGTTGCCCTTGCCCCAGAAGCGGACGGCGGCGTAGGTATACCGGGGATCGAATTCTCCCACGCTCCGGATGACGCCGGTGGCGGCGTTGTAAAGCGCACTGCCGTTCGTCCCGATAAATGTGACAACTCCCCACCCCCCCGTACCGGAAATGAGGCCCTTGTTGATGACCGTGGAATTGTCCTGCGCAAAGACGGCGCCAATTCCTTCGGCGGTGAGTGATCCGGTTTCATTGTTGATGACAAGACTTCCGTCACCGACCTTGACAGCAACGCCTGAATCGGCTCCCCCCTGAATGATCCCGTCGTTTACGACAGTGCCGTCATCACCGGTATTTACGCCGTCCTGTCCGCCACGGATGATGCCGATATTGTGAATGTAGCCGCTTTTCATCTGGACCGCATTGTAATCAGCTGTGATTTCTCCCTCGTTTGTCACCAGGCCGTTCGTTCCGAGGCTGGCCCCCCATTCGCCATAGATCTTGCCTCCGAGGTAATTGAACAGCCTGTTTCCCTCTTCACTCAGCTGTATGGCCATGCATAGCTCACGGTTGGTGGGATCCTTGTTTACCTCGATCGAGCCGAAATTTTCGATGATAACGTTTCCCGTCCAGCCGGAGATGGGAATGCCGTTGGCCGTCGAATCCGGGCTCTGGGTGACGGAGATTCGTCCTCCGGAATGATTGATGATGCGGCCTGAAGATTGAAAAGCGATGGCTTTGTAGGAGCTGCCGATCGTTCCACGGTTGTCCAGGGTGAGATCGCCTTCCGCATAAATTCCCGTCCACTTGCTGCTGATCGTGCCTCCGGCGTTGTTGGTGACGCTTCCGCCGCGCATAATGATCGCATTTCCGGTCGAGGAGATCGTTCCGCTGTTGCTGACCGAGCCGTCCAGGGCATACATGCTTGAGGCGGTTGCGGTGGGAGTGAAGGTGATCGCCCGGCTGCTGGTGCCCGTGCTCGCAACCGTGCTTCCGGCCGCCACGTTGACGCTCCAGCCGGCGGTCTTGCCCCAAAGGGCGTAGGAGCCGCTTGAGTTTATGGATCCCGTGGACGTCACGTAGGCCTTCTTCGTCTCCGCCCCGTTTTCGGCGGCCAGGTTCACCCCCTCCGTTCGGGCTCCGTCGATCACGACGTCCGCGGAGGCGGGAGCCGCCGTCATGAGAGTGATCGCCATGAGCAGGATCAGGCCGAAGGGAACCAGAAGGCGCGGCGGGTGATGAAACGGAAGAGAGCGAATTCCTTTCATGGATGATTCCTTTTCTCAAAAGACCGGGTGCCCGGCCTGTGTTCAAATCCGGCCGGGATGTGTTTTATGGGATAAAGACCACCGACTTCAGATCGCCCGGCTTCGTCAGCATTTCCTGCCGGGCGACCTGAAGGCCTGTCAGGACGGCCTCCATGGTGTCGGCGGGCAGGGAAGAATCGCCGTTCCGGACCAGAAGGACGCCGTCGGGGGTGACCGTCGCCGTCAGCTGCGAGGTCAGGCCGTTTGCCGAGGTCAGGGAGAAGGAAACAGACATCCCCGGGGGGACATCGGCAACCCCGGGCGCCGTCCCATCCGGCGCCGATGCCGTCCGGGTCAGGGAGAGGGCGGCATTGTTTTCCCGGACCTGGAACGCTCCTGCGAAGGCGGGTGCCGCTCTTCCGTCCTGCACAAAAACCGGAAGGGTGGCCGTCTCGGCCATGGAATCGTGTATGGCCACCCCGCCGGTGAGCAGGGTCGTGGTCGGTCCCGCTGTCCGGATGGTCACCGGTGCCAGGAAGGAACCGGAGGCGAAGAATATGCGCTCTTCACGCTGCCGGAGATTGGCGGCATGCCCGATGTTTTCGCGTGCCGTCTCGATGACGGCCGCCGGCGGCCGGATCGTGCCGGGCGGAGTCACGGTGCCTGACGGGTTCACGTCGGGCGGGGTCGCGGCGACAACGGTGAGAATACCGTTGACGAACCGGAGATCGTAGTTGCTCGACGTCAGGCCGGACGGGTCGATGCTGTAGGTTCCGGCCTGGACGGCTCCCTGGCTCGATCCGCCGTAGGCGAGGAGGCCGCCCAGGACGCTGTCGTTTTCCCCGTTGACGAAACCGGCATAGGTGACGCCGTTGCCGCCGGAATAGGCCGTTCCGTCGTGCATCTTCCGGTCGTCGTTGGCCGTGACGGTCAGGGGCGCCGGAGTGATGTCCGCCGAGGCGGCGGCCGCGGAATGCCGGAGCCTGTAGTTGCCGCTGTCCGTGCCGTCCAGGGAGATGCCGGTAACGCTGATGCCTTTGCCCGTTCCGACGTTCTTGTCGATGAAATCGGACTTCTGGCTGAAACTGACGTTGTCGCCGGCGATGATGTCCGAAGACGATCCGGTGACCGTGGCCGCCGTGGTTCCGTCGTAGACCTTGTCTTTCCCTATGTAGCTGACGGTCACATCCCTGGGGGTGATCGTGATGGTGGAGGTGCCGTCGCCCTTGATGTCGTATCCCTGCTGTCCGGAGTAAAGGCCGCCGATGGTCACGGAGTATGTTCCAACGTCTTTGCCGTCGGTTGTGTAGACCGCGGATCCGTAGACCTTGCTTTCATCGAAGTCGTCCGGCACGTTCGTCCACGCGTACGATCCGTTTTTTATAGCGGTGGTTCCGTCGTACACTTTCGTCCTGCCGGCATCGGACAGGATGACCGTGGCGGGCGTCATGAAATTCCGGAGGAGGGGATAGGTGCAGCCGTCATAGATGCGCCAGACCTTTCCGGTCTGGCCGGCATCGTCGATATCCCAGCCGGCGGCGGCAAACGTGGCCAGGTTCTTCATCTCGGCGGTGGTCTTGCCGATGCCGGCGGCGGAGACCGTCCGGCCCGAGGCTTCCATGTCCCAGAAGCTGCCGGTGACCTTGCCGCTGTTCGTTCCAACGAGCCCGCCGACGTCGGACGTGCCGCTCACCTTGCCTGTGCTGTAGCTGTTCGTAACGGTTCCGCCGGCTTCGTTCGTCCCCACGAGTCCTCCCACGGACGAATTGCCGGCAACCGTTCCGGTGCTGTAGGTATTGGATACCGTACCGCTATTGAGTCCGACGAGCCCGCCGACGGACGATGTCCCGGTCACGCTCCCATTGTTGAAAGAGCCGGTCACGGTGTTCATATTCCATCCGGCAACCCCTCCGACGTCGGAGGTCCCGGTCACGGTCCCGCTGTTGTAACTGTTTTCGATCTCGCCTCCATTCAATCCCGCGAGCCCGCCGGTTCTTTTGGAACCTGTCACCGCGCCGGTGTTCCAGCTGTCTTCGATGGTGCCGCCCATGTCGTTTTTTCCTGCGAGTCCACCGGCGTCGTCCAGGTCCTTATCGGGGAGATTGCGAACCTCCCCGCTGTTGACGCTCCGGGTGATGGCCCCGGAATTCGTGCCGGCGAGCCCGCCGATACGGGCCAGTCCTTTCACCAACCCGGTGTTCTTGCTGCCTGTGATGATTCCATCGTTCTGTCCCGCGATGCCGCCGCCGTCACCCGTATTGGCGGCCACCGTTCCGGAATTGCGGCTGTTGATGATTTTCCCGTTGTTTCTTCTGCTGATTCCGGCGATCCCGCCGACAAACATATCCCCGCTGACCGTGCCGCTGTTGCTGCTGTCGCGGATCGTCCCCCGATTGTCTCCCACGATGCCGCCTACGTACCCGATACCCGTCACCTCGCCATTGCCGTGACCGCAGTCGGTGATGGTTCCTTCGTTGTATCCCACCAGTCCGCCGGTTCCGTTGTATTCGTCATTCATCGCCGCGGTGCCGGTTACCGTGGCCGTGCTGTGGCTGTTGATCACCTTCCCGAAGTTGCGCCCGACCAGCGCGCCCAGGGATCCCGATCCCGTGATGGTGCCGCCGGACAGTCGGACATTGCGGACCTCGCCGCTCGTTCCGACCGCGCCGAACAGGCCGCCGGACGAGACCTGGCGATTCTTGATGTAGATGTTCGAGATGGTATGACCCAGCCCCTCGAAGGTGCCGGTATAAGGATTCGAGACGTCTCCGATCGGTTCGAAGCCGTAAATGACGACGGGTCTCTCCATGGTCTGGTTCCAGTTCCTGGTTGCCAAGGCGTCGATGTCGGCTCCCAGGGCGTAGTTTTTCGTGAGATCTCCTTTCATGCCCTGGAGATCGGTTCCGGTGCGGCTGCCCTCGGCGCCCAGGCGGGTGATGACGGTGAAGACCTTCTCTGCGCCCTTGGAGCCGAGGCGTGTGCGAAGGTTCTCGCCCTCGGGCAGGTTGACCCTGGCATTGATGAAATAGTCCGCCGCGGTCCCGTTGATGACGCCGTCTTTCGCCCCCTGGCCGTACTCTAAAGTGAGCCTGGCCGTTCCAGAGCCGTAGAGCTCCTGGTTGATCTCGATGTTGCGGTCGGCAGAGAGGGTGAAGGTGTTGGCGGACCAGGTAATGGGATCGTTGACGAAGATGTCCCCGTTGCCCTCGGCGGCGCCGTCGGAACTCCGGATCGTGAGGCTGGTGTTGGCCAGGGCGGCGGTCGCCGCGACGCCGGTCATGTCGCCGCCGCTTTCGGCGATGGTGAAGTCCCGGGGATCGATGAGCCAGAGGCCCGTGGCGCCGCCCTCGGCCCGGGTGGTGACCCGGGCGTCGTCCCGGACGGTCACCTTGGCCGCGGAGGTCTCGATGAATCCGCCGTCGCCGCCGTCGGGGGCGGAGGCGTCGAGGGTTCCGTCGACGACCACGGTTCCCCGGTCCCTGTCGGCCAGGAGGAGGATCCGGCCGGAGCGGTTCTCCAGGGTCCTGGCCTCGATGACGCCGGAGTGGTTCACCACGGCCCGGGTAAGCTCGCCGGCGGCCATGGCCGAGAGGATCACGGTCCCGCCATTGGCCCGGATAACCCCCCCGTTCTCGATCAGTGCGTCCACGGTCCCCCGGAGGATGGTGAAGTTGATGAGGCGGTCCCCGGCAAAGTCGAGGTTCACCCTGTCTCCGGCGGCCATGGCCACCGTGCCGTTTCTGGCGTCGATCTCTCCGGTGTTGGAGATGGCCGGGGAGAGGAAGGCGATATAGCCGCCGTCGGCGGCGGTGATCTTTCCCTCGTTGACGATGCGGCCGGCGGTCCCGGAACGGGCAAAGGAATGGTTTCCGGCCAGGAAGTCCTCGTCGGTGATGTTGAGGGTGGAGGCCACGAGTCCGCCGACGTTGACCTGGGCGGTGGGGCTGAAGTAGATGCCCGCGGGATTGACGAGGAAAACCTGGCCGTTGGCGAAGAGACGGCCGTAGATCTGGCTGGGGGTCTGGTCCAGGATCCGGTTGAGGGCAATGCTGGAGGATCCGGGTTGTCGGAAGGTGACGGAGGCGTCGCGGCCGATGTTGAAGGTGTTCCAGTGGGCGATCAGGCGGTCGGTCTGCTGGGTGACGGTCATGGAGGAGCCGGTCTGGGCGATGCCACCCTGGCCGGAGACGATCTGTCCGCCCGTGGGGAGGGTGTTGGGATCGAGGGCAAAAGCCGGAGCGGATCCCGCCAGGATCATGAAAAAAACCAGCACCGGAAGGAACGATCCGGCATCGATGCCCTGTCTCCTGCAGGCCGCGGGAGCGGCCGGCTTCTTCCTGACGATTTGCTGCAGATGTCGTTTCATATCGATTCCTTTAGAAAAAGAGCATGAACTCAATGCCGAAGCGGCCGTTCGAGTCGAGATTCTCGGCATCCAGTCCGTTGGGGCTGCGTCCGTCGTTTTCGCCGATCCTGTGCGCGTAGTAGGCGCGCAGGCTGTACAGGCCGGATTTTCCAACCTGAAACCCGAGACCCGCGCCGGAGAGTCCGTATTCGTTCTTGCCCGTTGCGTTCGTGACGGCCCCCGGCCAGAGATCCTTGTAGAGCCGGATCCAGCCGGTATCGATGAACCCGATGATCTGTGCGGCGGCCCAGGGAGGCATGAACGGCAGGGCCAGGCGGGTCTCGAGTGTGAGGATGTGCCCCTCCGATCCGCAGGCCTCCAGTCCCGAGTAGGCCCGGACGCCGGAATCGCCGCCAAGATGAAACTGATGCGCGGCGTCGAGATTGTCCGAAGCGAATTGACCCCGAACCCATCCGAAAAGGGAGACAAGGCGGTTCAGATTCTGGAGGCGTGACAGCGAGTAGTTCAGCTTGAAGGCCCCGCCGCTCACTCCGGGGCCTGCGCCATCGCCGGATTCGTCATCGGTGTTTCCCGACAGGTCCGCACGGGTCCCCGACACGGAGAGCAGGGCGTCCGTCCGTCCGCCGCCCCGGAAGGCGTCGGCCAGGTTGCCCGACAGGAAAAGGCCCGCCGAGGATACACGCCTGTCGCTGATGTTGACGCCGGCGGCCTCAGATCCCAGGATCTGATGCTCCAGCTCCAGTCCTGTCCGGATGTCGGAGCGGCGGGAGCGAAGCAGGGGGTATTCGAGCTTGGCGCCGATGACGTCACCCTGGAATTTCATGTCGAGGGATGCAAATTCCTTCCCGGGCTTGCCGGCCAGGCTGATGCAGGACAGGGTTCCGTTCCATCCGGTCGATCCGAAGGGGATGCTGTAATAGACGGCGGCTCCGATCGAGCGTTCGGCGCCCATCACGAGGAGTCTGATCCTGTCGCCGATTCCCAGGGGATCGTTGGCGGCAATCATGCCGAAGCCCTGCAGCGCTCCGGTGTACCGTGAGCCGAAGCTGTTTCCGATCAGCGACCCCTGGAAGATCGGCCCTTCGGAGGCAAGGACGACGATCCGGGTTGTGCCTGGCGTCTCCGCCGGTTCCAGGGAGATCCGGGCGCTGATGCCGGGCAGATCGTTCATGAGGAGGGCCGCCCGCTCGACGTCCTCCATCCGGGCGGAGCCGTCCGCCGGCAGGGCCCGTTCGACGATCCCCTTGAGGAGGGAGGGGCGGATCCGGTGGGAGCCCTGCATGTCGATCCGGACCTGCCCGTCGAAGCGTCCGGCGAGGATGGCAATCTCGACGATCCCCTCCGTGATGTCCTGCCGGGGAAGGTAGGCCCGGGCCAGGAACAGGTCTTTCTTTTCCCGGAGGTAGTTGGTGACGAGGGCCGCCGTCCGCTGCAGGTCGGCCATCCCCATCCGTTTCCCGATGCTGTCTTTGACCAGGGCCTGCAGATCGGATTCCCGGGCAATCCCTTCGGCGCCGGTGAAACGAAACTCCCTGACCAGGACCCTGATCCCCGGATCCTTTGCGGGGCCTTCAACGATTTTCTTTTCCCGCTCCACCGCGGGCGGCGGCAGGCGGTCCGGCGCGGGTGAAACGGACTGCTTCCATTCCTGGAGCAGCGAGCCGGGATCGGGGGGTGAGACGGCGGCCGCCGCACCGCACAGCAGGGTAACGACCAGGACCAAGCAAAGAAAAAGGGATGACAGACGTTTCATAAAGGTTCTTTCTTTCCTGCAGGCAGGCCTGCATCGTGTGAAATGATTTTCGCAGGTCGCGGGCGCCGCGAATATCCGAATGTCGAATGGTGTCGGGATGGCAGGGAAAGCGGGGAAATTTCGCGAGACAGATAGGATGAAACCGGCAGGGAGGCAACGCTTGATAAACTTGTACTGAACTCTTATTCGGTTTAGGTATTAAGAAGTTACCGTTCCCTTGTAAAAGTGGATGAAATGCGGGACCTCTTTCGGTATCGTGGGAGCGTTTCCAAAACAACCGATGATGAGGAGGCCGGACCCTGCCGATGCGATCGCGGCATTTCGAGATCTCTGTTCACGACCGCCGCCTGGCCGTCCAGGCCGTCGGGACGGCCGACGCATCCCGGGAAGGTTCCGCTCCGGCGATCCTGTTTCTCCACGAAGGCCTGGGCAGCATCAGCCAGTGGCGGGACTTCCCGGAAATCCTCTGCAGCCGGGCGGAGTCAGTGGGCTTTGTATATGACCGGCTCGGGCACGGCCGCTCCGCTCCGCTTCCTGCTCCCAGAACGGTTCGCTATCTCCACGACGAGGCCCTGGACGTCCTGCCGGCAGTGCTGGATGCGCTGGCTCTGGACCGGTCGGTCCTCGTGGGTCACAGCGACGGCGGAACCATCGCCCTCCTCTTCGCGGCGGAATATCCGGATCGTGTCCGGGGGGTGATCACCGAAGCGGCCCATGTCTTCGTTGAAGAGGAGACCCTCCGGGGGATCCGGGAGGCCATCGATCTTTACAGGACCACGGACTTGCGGGAGAGGATGACCCGCCACCACGGGGACAAGGTCGATGCGGTCTTCTCCGGCTGGGCGGATACCTGGCTCTCGGCGGAGTTCCGGCACTGGAACGTCGAGTCCTTCCTGCCCCGCGTTTCCTGTCCGCTCCTGGTTATCCAGGGAGCCGACGACCGGTACGGAACGCCGGCCCAGGTGGATGCCATCGTCCGGCAGGCCGCCGGCCCGGCGGAGGCGCTTCTGCTTCCCGGCTGCGGTCATATCCCTCATCAGCAGGCCCGCGACCGGGTCCTCCCGGCCATGGCCCGGTTCATCGGATCGCTTGCCGGTACCTGACCCGGAAGCGCAGGCGGGAAATGCCTGCCCTCTCCCCGGGAAGTTGGTTGATCTTCATGAAAAATTGGTGATATAAGGAATCCTCCGATGCCCCCGGCCTCGGAACCCCGTGCCGACAAGAGGAATGTTCCATGACCGGATCATCCCGAAACCGCCGCAGGATTCTTCTGGCCTGCCTGATCCTTGCCCTGGGGGTGACGGCCTGCGCTCAGGTCAAGGTAAACACCCTCCCGCCCCCGCCGTCGACGGCCAAACTCCGGGTTTTCTTCCTTCCCGTCTCCGATGCCCTGTCCGGCACCAGACATTACTGGGCGACGTCACACAAGGAATACGCAGAGAACATGGCCAGGCCACTGGTGCGCTTCCTTGGGACTACCGGGATATACACGGTTGTTCCCCAGGAGGATGTGGACGCCGTTCTGATGGGACAGGACCCCGAGCGTATCATTTGGCAGAGCAACGGCTGGGATGCTGCCAAAAAGGTCGGCCGGGCCCTCCACGCCGATTACGTCGTCATTGCCCGCCGGGGCTTCCAGGGATTCTTTTTCTTCCAGACGCTCTGGATCAACCTGGAGACCGGCAAGACATTCGAGAGCAAGAACCATCCGGGGACATTCCTGATGGGGACGGGCAGCCACAAGGAGGAATTCCGGAAAATCATCCGCCAGACCTATTTCGAGATCTTCCGGCAGGCCAAGGGGGACCTCCTGGCCACGGCGATCCGGAAGGGCCGGACCATGGAGCGGATGGGGCCGCAGGGGATGCCGGCCGCGCCCGTGACCGAAGCGAGGCCGGAGAAAGAGCCACTTGCGGAGACTCCGGCGGCCGTGGCAGCGGCGCCCAAAAGGGTCCCAAAGGAAAGGCCGGGAACCGTTCGGAGGAAAAGGGAAAAGACGCCCTCGCCTCCCGAGCCGGTCGTGGAGGCGAAGAAGCCGTCTCCGCCTCCCTCCGGGGTTCCCGCTGTTGCAGACCGGCGACAGCCGGCCGCCGAGCCGGCCTCGCAGGCCCGCGAACGAATGCCCTTGATCCAGTCCGCCCCGGAGTCCGGAAAAACGCGCCTGGTGGTCTACGATCTGGAGACGACGCAGCCCATGCAGATCGCCGGCCTGATCCTCACGGAGGCCCTCCGGGAGGAGATTCTGAAACTCGGTTCTTTCGATCTGGTCAACCGGGAAGACCTGACACGGGCCATGGACGAGTTGAAGCTCCAGCAGTCCGGCCTGGTCCAGGAAAAGGACGCCGTGAAGATGGGCCGCTGGCTGGCGGCCCGGCAGTCCGTCACGGGCCGCCTCGGATCGCTCGGAAGCACGACGGTCCTGCAGACGAAGCGAACCGACATCGAGACGATGGGAACGATCTCCGCCGGTTCCCTCAAGGCCCCGGTCGGCCGGGAGGAGGATCTTCTCAACGAGCTTCCGGATCTGGCAAAGAAACTCACACAGAAGTAGCCTGTAAAAAACCCGTTGTCCGAAACCATTCGAGCTGCACCGGCGGCCCGGGTGCGATTCGCGCTCTTCATCCCGCTCCCGTTGCCTCCTGCGCGCCCTCACCGCTCCGGTTTGGAGCCGGCATTTCGCATCCATTCTCAGTATGGTCTCAAAACGGATTTTCGGAGAGAGATATCCGGCCGAAAATCCCGAAAAATGCAGATGGAAAGGAGGTGATCCTGAACAGGCCGCCGGAGAGCGGCCATCCGCGAAGCTCGGGTTGCCACCAGGGGAACCGGAAAAGAGGACATCTTTTTTTCCGCAAAAGGAGGGATTATGGCAGGAGTCTTCAAGGATTATGTGAAAAACAAGTTCGCCCGGCCCGGCCCGCTGAAGGGAGTCCGGGTCCTGGAGGTCTGCACGCTGCTGTTCGGGCCTTCGGGGCCGTCGTTCCTGGCCGAGATGGGCGCCGAGGTCATCAAGATCGAACTTCCACCCATGGGAGACGTGACCCGTTCCCTGAACCCCTTCGGGTGGTTCTACAAGGAACAGTCCCCCATGTTCATGCACATCAACCCAAACAAGTACTACATGGCCCTGGACCTCCATATCGACATGGGCCAGCAGATCTTCAAGGAACTGGCCGCCAGGGCCGACATCATCGAGTTCAACCTTCGTCCCGGCGTTACCCGGCGCTGGAACATCGGCTACGAACAGGTCAAGGAAGTCAACCCCGGCATCATCTACATCGAGAAGAACGGCTTCGGCCAGTGGGGTCTCTATGCCGAACAGGACCGGCCCTCCAACGACGGCGCGGCCCAGGCCCTCTCGGGATACGCCTGGATCTCCAGCTTTCCGGGTCGCCCGCCCCTCAAGCAGGCCATCTGGATCTGCGACTACTACGGCGGCCTCATGGGGGAGGTGGCGGTGCTTGCGGCCCTGCACCATCGCCGGAAAACCGGCAAGGGGCAGTTCATCGAGATGTCCCAGAGCGAGAACATTATGCGGACCATGAGCTGGGTCTGGCCCTACCAGCAACTCGCCCAGAAGGGAGTCGAGCCGGCGGGAAACCGGGACCAGTGCATCTGCCCCGCGGATACGTTCCTTTGCAGGGACGGGCTCCTGGCGGCCCTCGCCGCCCCGGCGCCCGACGAGTTCCTGGGGCTCTGCAAGGCCATGGGCAGGCCCGAACTGGCGAATGACCCCCGCTATGCGGACCACGCCGTCCGCCTCCAGGACGAAAACGCCATGGCGATCCTGAAGATCATCGCCGACTGGGCCGCCACCAAAACGGCGGAAGAGATCGAGAGCCTCGGGAAACAGAACGGATTCTCCGCTACGCGCCTTCACAACGCGGTGGACATGAATACGGATCCCCAGCGGCGCGAGCGGGGCTTTGTGAAGGAGATCGACGACCCTCTTTACGGACGCTATCCGGAGCACGATTTCCCCGTCATGATGTCCCGGACACCGCCCAGTATCAAATGGACCGTGCGCCCTGTCGGCTTCGACAACGAGTTCATCATGACGAAGATCCTCGGGCGGAGCCAGGCGCAGATCGACGAGCTCTATCTCCACGGCGTGCTCGGAAAGTGGAAAGACCAGCAGGGACGCCGGCCCCCACCCGACTGGGACGGCCAGTCCGGCGCCATCGTGAGGAGGTGATCGACCATGGCAGAACACAAGAGACCGAAATGGGCGGACTGGGCGGATCACATCCGGTCGCTGGACGATCCGGCGAAGAATTTCGAGAAGCCGGAGGCCCTCGACGACCTGGTGATCCTGGACCTGAGCTCCCGCAGCATGGCCGGACCCTACTGCACGTCTCTCCTGGCGGAGCTGGGAGCGGAGACCATCCGGATCGAGCCCCCGGGGGGCGACCTGGTGCGCAGCTATTCCCCCAACGGCTTTCTCCATAAGGGGACGGGGATGGCCTACCTGCAGGAGGGAAGGAACAAATACCACGTTACCCTGGACCTCGGGAAGGAGGAGGGGAGGGAGATTTTCAGGAACCTGGTCGGTCAGGCGGACATCCTCGTGGAGACCTACCCCGCGGGTGTCATGGACGCCTGGGGACTGGGCTACGAGGAGCTGGCAAAGCTGAACCCGCGGCTCATCCAGACCTCCATCACCGGCTATGGACAGTTCGGGCCGGAGTCCGGACGGAAGCAGTATGACTACGACAACGTGGCCCAGGCCCGCTCCGGCGTCCAGTACGCCACCGGGGAGGTTCTTCCGGAAGGGAAGACCCTGGCTGACATGCCCTACGCCACGTCCACCAAGGCGGGACCCTGGATCGCCTGGTCCGTCTCGGGCACCTTCGCCGCCCTGGGCATCCTCGCGGCGCTGCATCACCGCGAAGAAACGGGCGAGGGGCAGGCCCTCGACGTCTCCACGCCCGAGGCCTATGAGCGGCTGAACGACTACATGCTCCACTGGTACGCCGACAAGGGGGTCATCAACGAGCGCTTCGGCAATCTCGATACATGCCTGTGGCTTTACGGCTTCTATCCCACAAAGGACGGCGGCGTCTTCCTCGGCGGGCTCCGCCTGGAGATGTGGAAGGCCTTCGTGGACATCATCGGCAAGTACGACGCCTGGGAGGCAGACACCTGGACTACCCTGGCCCCCTTCATGAAGAAGGACTGGCAGCTCAAGTACCAGGCCATGATCAATCCCGAAACGGTGATGTACACGAGCGAGGAGCTGACGCAGAAATCCATCGACTACGCCAAGAGCGGGCGGCTGGCCCCCATCACGCCGGTGGTGGCGGAGATTGTCTCCCCCTGGAAGGCCATGCAGGACGAGGTCTGGCACGACCGCGGGGTCTTCACGCCTGTCCAGGATCCGGTCTACGGCTCCATCCTCTGCGCCCAGGCCCAGTGGAAATCCACGGAGACGCCGCCCAGGACCAAGTGGGTCTGCAGGCCCGTGGGGTACGATAACGGTTTCGTCTACCTGAAGTACCTCGGGTACGGTCCCGTGAAGCTCCGGGAGCTCCAGGAGCGGGGGGTCGTCTGAAACTCAACAATTTCATGGACAACCGGGAGAGGATCGGTTATCTTCTCCCGGTGTTTTTTTCAGGAGAAATCTGCAGGAAGAAAGGAGCGGGTACAATCATGAAGCGCATTGCCTGTTTTTGCCTGCTGGCCGCGCTGTTGCTGGCCGCGGGGTGTGCCGCGAAGACGGACTACTACTCGGATTTGAAGGACCAGCGCGACGCCGGAGCCCTGTCAAGCCACCGGGACGGCCTGGCGCTCATGGGAACGCAGGAGCATCGGAAGGCCATCGTGGAGATGAAAAAGGCCATCCTTGAGGATCCAAACGTTACGGATGCCTATCTGAGCCTGAGCCGCTCCCACTTCGCCATCGGCGATTACGAAATGTGCCTCTACTACCATATGAAGTACAAGGAGCAGATGTACCTCCGGGACCGGGTCCAGGATTTCCCGGTCTATTGATGGCGCGATCATGAATCACATTTTGGATTCGAATCGCCGGGCGGCCCTCGTCGGCCGCTCCCTGGTGCTTTTCTTTGTCTGCCTCCTGTTCTGGTCCTGTGCTCCGAAGGTTGTCCCGCCTACCGTTATGAAGCCCGCGCGGATCGCCGTTGTGCTCGGCGCCGGGGCATCCAAGGGCTTCGCCCACGTCGGGGTTCTCAAGGTCCTGGAGATGAACCGGGTCCCTGTGCACATGGTCGTGGGCACCAGCGTCGGCAGCTTTGTCGGCAGCCTCTACGCCTACGGCTTTGATGCCTTCACCCTGCAGAAGATGGCCCTGGTGCTGGAGCGGGACGACCTCGTGGACCTGGTCCTGCCCAATAACGGCTTCGTCGAGGGCAAAAAGCTCGAAAACTGGGTCAACCGGACCGTCCGGAACACCCCCATCGAGCAGATGCGCATTCCCTTCCACGCCGTGACAACCAACATCCAGACGGGGGAGGAGGTTGTCTTCGGGACGGGCAACGCGGGCATGGCCGTCCGGGCGAGCTGCTCCATCCCGGGGATCTTCCGGCCCGCCCGGATCGCCGGGCAGACTTACGTGGACGGCGGTACCGTGAACCCCGTGGCCGTCGACGTGGCGCGGCGTTACGGCGCCGACGTGGTCATTGCCGTGGACATCTCCGGCGGTGTGGACCGGACCGTTCCCGAAAGCACCCTGGAGACGATCCTCAAGTCCGTGGACATCATGTACTATCGAATCGCCCAGGCCCAGGTGCAAAGGGCGGACGTCCTGATCCGCCCCAACGTGGCCGGCATCGGCTCCGCCGATTTTACGAAACGCCACCAGGCCATCCTGGAAGGCGAGCGGGCCGCCCAGGCGGCCATGCCGCAGATCCAGGCCGTCCTGTCGAAACTTCAGGCGGAGGGGCGGTTGACGCTGCCGGGGGCTGCGGCTCCGGCGAAGTAGCGTTTCCGCATCATCATCTGTAAACCTTCCGGGATTCACCGGACGTTTCCATGCATGGGGAGGAGGCAATGGACAGCCAGCAACGGATCGAAGCGGCGGAGGCCATCCGGAATACCCTGCGGCTCAGGACGTTTCCGGTGGCGGTTAAATTCCTGAAAGACGCGAACGATTTTCCCGAGAAGACGCGCCGGCCCGCCGCGGGGATGGGCAAGCGGGTGGCCCTCTGCCAGGCTGTCACGATGGCCCGCCTCTACGGCTGGACCGTTGGCCTGGCAAAAGAGGACCTGGTCTGCGTTCCCGCGGCCATCGCCTTCGGATTCAGCAATGCGGAGGACTCCGCGTCCGCCCTGGCCCGGCTGTTCTGCGGCGGAAGCTATTCACGGAGCGAGGAGGTGGGCAGCGCAGAGGCCGAGACGATCGTCCGTCTCGGGAAAAGGGAGTACGATGCCATCCTGCTGGCCCCCCTGCACCGGGCGGCCTTCGATCCGGACACGGTGGCCTTTTACGGCAATCCGGCACAGCTCATGCGGCTCGTCCATGCCTGGACCTACCGGACCGGGAAGCGGGTTGCCGGCCACTTTGGGGGGAAGGTCGAGTGCACGGAATACCTGCTGGCACCTTTCCGGACGCAGGAGGCCCGCATCGCCGTTCCGGGTACGGGGGACCGCGTCTTCTCCCTGACGCAGGACGACGAGATGGTCTTTTCGATCCCGGGAGCGGCGCTTGCAGACCTGGCGGCGGACCTCCGGGAGGCCGGGAAAAAGGTGGGCGCCACGTATCCCGTCCCCGTGTTTCTGAACTTCCAGCCGGAGTTTCCGCCGCTGTTCAGGGAGTTGGGAAAGGAACTGGGGATATTCTAAGCGGCTGTTGAAAAAGAGGGATCGTTGATTAACCGGTCCCTCTTCCTGCTTTCGACGGGCTGTCGTCGGTCATTTGTAGATGACCCGGTAGGCCTTCTCCGCACCCGGGGGAACCTCGTCGATCTCCTCGAATCCCAGTTCCTTCATGTCCCCCGCATGATTGCTGACCGCCCGGGTCACCAGGATTTCCCAGGCCTTGGCGGTGTCTTCCCCGAGCTTGCTGGCGGCGTTCACCTCCGCACCGAAGACGTCAGTGTCGCCGATCCGGAGGATTCGCCCGTATCCCAGTCCGATGCAGAGGAGAATCCGCTCCTCTTCGGGGCGGTTCTCGTTGTACGTCCGGAGTGTGTGTTGCATCTCGATGGAGCATTCAAGGGCCTTCGGGACGTTTCGGAAGATCACCATGAAGCTGTCCCCCTCCACCTTCAGCAGGATGCCGTCGTGATTTTCGATGATCGGGATCAGGATGCGCTGGGACTCGAAAATCGTCTGCAGGAAATGGATGATCCCGAATTGGGCGACGTTGCGGGAGAAGCCCGACAGGTCAGTGAACATGACACACCAGGTCTCGCCGAACAGATCCCAGATGCGGTTGTCGATCTTCTCTTTGTCCGCTCCGGGGATCAGCCGCTCCTCAATGAGTCTTTCCAGCCGGTCCTCCGACGCACTGAGGTAAATGGATTTCTTGTATGACATGGCGCACCTCCCTCTCATGAACGCTGGATGCCCGGGGGACGGGGTCCTCCGGACGGCGGGACCGTCATCCGGGCGGAACCTGGACGATCCGCCATCGGATCGTTTTCATCGTCTCCGCTTCTTGCGGGGATGCCGGTTTGGTTTGGCCGGCTCGCCGGCCAGAAGCGATGGGAAGGCGGTCTTGAAGCGATCCGCCTTGCCGCGCGGAACATTGAGGCTGTGATGACCCGCGGGGAGAGAATGCCCCCGGATCTCCGGGTTCAGCTCCCGGATGACCTTGTAGGTCGTGTCGCAGGCCTTGGCCAGCAGGGTCACGGGAACCTCGCGAGGGCTGTCGAACTCCACCCGGTCGAAGACCAGGGGCGGATAGAGGAGCCCCGGGGGGATCCGGTATCCGAAGAACTGCGGATTGGTCAGGATGATCTTGGCGGCGAGGATGCGGAAGATGTACTGCTCTGTCTCGATGGGCAGGTTCAGGTCGAAATAGTTCTTCTGCCCCTGGATGTCCATGGCGCTGTGGATCCTCTGCTCGCCGGCATTGTAGGCGGCGGCGGCCAGGGTCCAGGATCCGAACTTCCGGTGCAGGATCTCGAAGTAATGCAATGCGGCTTCGGTGGAGCGCTCGAAGCTGAGCCGGTCGTCGAACCAGGTGTTGACCCGGAGTCCGTTGCGTTTGGCCGTGGATTCAATGAACTGCCAGGGACCCACGGCTTTCGCCGACGAGTAGGCGTAGGTGCGCAGCGAGCTCTCCGCCACGGCGACGTACTTCAGGTCGTCCGGGAGACCCCGCTCGTGCAGCTTCTTTTCCAGGTACGGGAAATATCGGGCGGCGCGTTTGAGCAGCAGGATGACCCGCTCGTGGTTGTAGGCGGTGACGATGAGCGATTCATCCAGAAGTTCCCGCAGGTCCTGCCGCTCCAGGGGAACGGTCTCGCCGAAGAGGACCGCCTGGGAAGGAACGTCGAAGACGGGAATGCAAGGGGCCGTTCCCTCACGGGCCGGTACCGTGGCCGGCACCACAATGATGGTGATTGCCAGGAGCAGGGTCGGGAGCAGACGGTGCCGGCAGCGTTTCATCATGAATCGCTCCTCCCCGTCAGCCGTTGATTTTCTTCAGAAGCCAGGCCATGTTCCGGCCCAGGTCCTTCATGGTCTGCACCCCCTCCTGGTCCTTGAGGACGTCGCCGGGGTCCCGGCCGACCCCGAGGCTCCAGTAGCTCGACCCGGGCATGACCGTCTGCATGTAGTGTAGAAACAGGTTCATGGAATTGAAGGCGGGGACGGCGCCGGCGCGGCGGACGGCCACCACGGAGGCGGCGACCTTGCGCTTGAGCATGTAGTCGTTGGCCCGGCCGACGAATCCGCAGCGCTCGATGAAGGCCCGCATGCCCGCCGACACGTCGGAGAAATAGGTCGGGGAGCCAAGGAGAATGCCCTCCGCGTCCAGCATCTTTCCGATCACCTCGTTGA
This sequence comes from Syntrophales bacterium, assembly GCA_035363115.1. Taxonomy (NCBI): domain Bacteria; kingdom Pseudomonadati; phylum Thermodesulfobacteriota; class Syntrophia; order Syntrophales; species Syntrophales bacterium. The sequence continues at coordinate 99,752 of DAOSEM010000004.1, forward strand.
CCATGTCCTTGTCGACGGAGCATCGCCGGTCCTTGTTCTTGAAGCATTTGTAGCAGGCGAGGCAGCCCTGGGGGGCCCGGCCGGCCATCTGGATCAGTTCCGTTCCGATTCCCTCGGCCTTCAGCTCATCCAGAACCAGGTTCAGGAGGATGGCGGTGTTCCCGTCCTTGCGGGCGCTTCCATTCAGCGCGACGACCTTCATGATGATTCTCCTTTCGTGGATTCACGGCTCCTGCGGAGCAGGAGCCGGCAGCAGCCGATGATGTTCTCTTCTGGATACAGGGTCAGCTCGTCCCGATAGCTCGCAGTGTAGAGATCGCGGAGGATTTCCTCGTCCGGCCGGGAGTCGCCGAGGATCCGCTCCCGGATCTCCCGGGCGGCCCGGCGGGCCTCCGCGAAGGCCCGGGACACCTCTTCGGCGCCCGAGAAGGTTCCCTGGTGGGGGAGGCCGATGAACCGGGGCCTCAGGGCCTCGAACCGGTCGATGGTTTTCATGTAATCGGCATAGCCGGTGAAGTAGATGGGGAAGAATCCCTGACCCGGCAGCAGGTAGCCCAGGCTGTCGGAGACAAGCAGGACGCCGGTCTCCGGGACGTGGACGGCCAGGTTGCCCGGGGAGTGTCCCGGGGCGTCCAGGAAGACCAAGGTCCGCCCGCCCAGGTCGATCGATTCGCCTTCGCTCACGACCCGGCAGCCTTCCAGGGATGGAGGTTCCGCGAGGGTCGGTCGGTCGGTCCGCAGGCCCTTGCCGGCGAGGAACCGGGTGATGAAGCGGTCGTCCGCCACGAGCGAGGCGCCCGTGCGGGGATGGGCCAGGAACTCCGGAGCCCCCTCCCCGGCGATGACGGTCGCGCCGGGAAAGGCTTCCCGCAGGGCGGGAAGGCCGTTGATGTGGTCCGCATGGGGGTGGCTGACGACGAGAAAATCGGGACGGACCCCGAGGGAGGAAAGCTGGCCGATGACGAGGTCGGCCGTGGCGGATACGCCGGCCTCCACCAGGGCGGATCGGTCCGTGCCTTCGATCAGGTAATGGTGGAAATAGTCGTGTCCCAGGACAGTCAGACCTTCGGCGAGGCGAAGCGGATACTGCCGGTTTCGCTCCATGGGCAAGGCGTGTCCTCCGGATTCGTTGATGCGGCGCGGGGTTCCCGAAGACCTTGCCACAACCGCCCGTGAAAATCAACCCGCTGACCACCGCCCGTCGATGATTCGATCCCCCGCTTCGGTAACATTTTTCTGTAAGGCAACGGGCGCCTCCGATAACGGGTCGGATTTGTTTTCCATGTTGTACGACAAAGAATCCGGCTGATTTTTCAGAGCGCCTGTTGCCTCTCGCTTCCGGGAGGAGACCCTGCAACCTGGCGATTGACAAGCCGTGCCGCTGCGGATAGATAAAGGCCGTTCGCAAATCGGGGGAGGTGGAACATCATGGGAAGAAGATCGCTGCTCGTCCTGTCGGGGCTGATCCTGGTTCTCGTTACCGGCTGCGCCCCGCCGGTGATTCACAAGATCAACGCCTCGCGGGAATTTGACGCGGCTCGCATTCAGCGCATCGCCATCCTGAACTTCGACCGCGGACCGGGAATAAACCTGGCGCGGGAAGTCCTGGTCGACAAGTTTACCGCCGCCCTTGTGGATTCAAGGTTCCGGATCGTGGATCGGACGGACACGAGGAAGATCATGGAAGAGGCCAAGTTCCAGCAGGCCGGCGGGGCAATGATCGATGAAACGACCCGGGAAAAGCTGCGCCAGCTCGGCGCCGACACGATCCTGACGGGAACCCTCCACACCTACCAGGAAGAGCGGAAGGGCAACTTCGTCCTCTACTCGGAAGTCCACCTCACCGCCAAGCTCCTCAAGGTGGAGACGGGCCAGGTGCTCTGGTCCGGCGAGATCATGAAGCGGTCCAAGGCGAAGAACCTGGGAGAAAAGAAGCTCCTGAGCATGATCGACCGCGAGTCCGAGGCCGATTCGGCGGGAAAACTCCTGGACGACATCATCTCCGACATGGCCGATTCCTTCAAGGAAAAGAAGCCTTTCCTGGAAAAGATCAAGGTCTGGTGATCCATACCATGCCCCGAATCCTGATTGTCTATTCCTCCCAGACGGGCAACACGGAGCGGATGGCCCGGGCCGTGGCGGAGGGCGTGGGGCAAATCGAGGGTGCCGTTGCGGTCCTGAAGCGGGCCGGCGACGCGACCCTGGACGATCTTCTAGCCGCCGACGGCCTGGCCGTCGGGACACCCGAGAACTTCGGCTACATGGCCGGGGCCGTGAAGGACTTCTTCGACCGGACCTTCTATCCCGCCCAGGACAAGGTCTTCCGGAAACCCTACGCGGTCTTCGTCAGCGCCGGAAACGACGGAACGGGAGCCCTGGCGGCGGTCGAGCGGATCGCCCTGGGGTACAAGTTCAAGCGGGTCATCGAACCGGTCATCTCCCGGGGAGCCCTCAAAGAGGAGGTCCTGGAGCAGTGTCGGGAGCTGGGCGGGGTCCTGGCCGGCGGGTGCGAGGCGGGGATTTTCTGACGGAGCCGGCTGGTCTGTCCGCAAACCCGGTAGTCACGTAAGGCAGACCCGCGAAAGGCGCGCCACGTTCTCGTCCTCCCCCATGGCGATGAGCTTGTCCCCCCGTTCGATCACGTAGGTCGCCAGCGGGTTGAAGATCATCCTCCCCGACTCTTTCTTGACCGCCACGATGATGAGTCCGTATTTCAGGCGGATCTCCGAATCCTCCAGTGTCTTGCCGATGATGGACGAGCCCTCGCAGACGTTCATCTCCTCCATGCGCAGTTCCAGGCTGGCCCGGTTGGTCGTGATCTCGATGAAGTCCAGCATCGCGGGCCGCAGGATGGCCATGGACATCCGCATGCCCCCGAAGGTGTAGGGGGACATGACCCGGTCGGCCCCGGCCCGCAGGAGGCGGTGTTCCGAGGCCTCGTCCTCGGAACGGGAGAGGATCCAGACGTTCGGGTTGAGTTCCTTGGAGGTCAGGATCACGTACAGGTTTTCGGCGTCCGAGGGCAGCACGCAGACAACCCCCCTGGCCCGCTTCACCCCCGCCTCGATGAGGCACTTGTCCTGGGTGGCGTCGCCTTTGCAATAGATGAACCCCTCTTCGGCGATTCGCTCGATCACCTCGGCGCTGCTGTCGATCACGACGAAGGGGACCTTTTCCGCCTTCAGCTCCCTGCCGATGAGGTGCCCGATCCGCCCGCAGCCGCAGATGATGTAGTGATTGCTCATTTTTTCGATCATTTTTTCCAGCCTTCCTCTCCCGAGAATGATCCGCAGCCTTCCCTCCACCATGTTCTGAGCCAGGAGTCCCACGGTGTAGAACATCGTTCCCACGCCGAGCAGAATCAGAACGATGGTGAACAGCCGGCCCTGCAGGGTGCGGGGCATGAAGTCGCCGTAGCCGACCGTCGAGATCGTGACGACGGTGGCGTAGAATGAATCCAGGATCTCCCAGCCCTCGGTGGCGTGGTACCCGAGCGTACCCATCAGAATGAGGATGACGAGACCCGTGGCGGCAATCCTGAGCTGGTGGCTGAACATGATTCGAATCGTTCCCCGATGAAACGGCCTGCGTTGCGGGCATCGGGTCCTCCGGCTCATGGGATCCGGAGTGCCCGAACGGTCAGGGCAGAAACCGGTGCAGCTTCGGGATGCCCCCTACTGCAACGGGAAGACGTAGGGCAGGAGCTCCGAGACCGTCACCGTCCGGTATCCGCCGCTCCCATCCTCGATCAGCACCAGGGTCTCCCCGCCGAACTCATAGAGAAGCTGTCGCTCTTCCGCCGTCGGGGCGGCCAGCTTGTCGCCCGGCTGGAGGTTCACCGCCGCCCGGAACCGGGTCTCCCCGGCGGCTACAGCGTTGTGGACCGCGACGGACAGGGCCGTCTCCGTGTAGGGGAAGATGCCGTTTTCGATGTTGCACCCGGTGTAGATGTTGCCCGAGGCCATCAGGACGGCCGCTCCCACGGGGAAGTTCGAGTAGGGCGCGTAGGCGAAGCGGGAAGCCTGCCGGGCGCTGTCCCGGAGCCTCTGCATCTCGGCCGCGGAGAGCTCCTCCACGAACCAGCGGCGGTAGATCTTCTCGTACGTTCCATCCGTGCGGATCCGGAAGAGACCCTCGTTAAGCCAGGAGAGCAGCTCACGGTCGGTCTTCCGGACGGCGTAGTAGAGGGAGGAGACCATTACGGGCGTGCTCAGGGGGTGAATGTTTTTGAGGCCGTGCTTCTTCATGTTGTAGAAGGCGGTTTTTTCCGAGCCGATGAAGGCCTCCGCCTCTCCCTTCGAGAGGGCCAGGAGGGCGCTGGTCTCCGTGTCGAACAGGACCGTTTTGATTCCCTTTTCCTCCGCCAGGCCGACATAGAGAGACCCCTTCTGGGTTGCGGCCTTGTGGTTCTTGAGATCGGCGGGAATCCGCCAGGGCTTTCCCGCCGTCGTGAAGAGGCTGACCTTGAATTCCGTCAGGGGCAGGTTCGGGAACAGGTAGCGATCCTTCCGCTCTCCGGTCTTCTTCATTCCCGAGGTCACATGGACCTTCCCGGTGTCGAGGTCCTTCTGCGCCTTCTCCCACTGCATGGGCTTGAGGACCAGCTTCACGTCCCGCCCCTGGAGGACGGCCTCCAGGACGTCGATGTCGAAGCCCCTCGGCCGTCCTTCTTCGAGATACGTGTACGGGGGATAGTCCTCGTCGAACGCATAGACGACCTCCCGGGGGGCCGCCGTGGCGGACGTCCCGGAGAGGAGGACCCAGAGGGCCACAAGGAGGGCCGTCAGCATCGGGAAAGCGGAAAACGGAGGCGTCTGTTCAGGGAAGAGGGGCCGTGTTCTGGATGCGTGAATCATCGTGTTCCTCCTTTATCAGCGGTCCTTCCGGACGGGATTGCCGTCCGCCGGTTCAGGGAACCTGGTTTCCCGCCGGCCTATTGGTGAAGGGGTTTGTTTTTTCTGTCAAGAACAAAGGCGTGTCAGGGCGGTTTTCCCGGATGACGAACCGGCCCGGCCGGGGGGCGAGCCACCGACCGGACTCCGGGGCTCACCGGCCGCGATTTTCCTCTGAAAAAAAGTTGACGGACGGGGAAAAACTCCATATGCTTCCCCACGTTTCGTCCTTTCCCTCGGCGGGGACGCGGCGGGTCCGACGGAGCTGACCGGAACGGGTTGGTTCCTGTTCCGGTGAGCCCGTCGAACCGGGCGCACCGTGCCTCTGGTTTTTTTCGACGCCGTCTGGAAGATTGCACACTTGGCTTTTCATGAAACGTCGTGGATAAGGGAGTGCCGGAACGGGCTGCTGTTTCCCGTTGCGGCGGCTATTGGATATGGAAACGGGAACGCAACGGAAAACCTTCTTCATCCGGACCTTCGGGTGCCAGATGAACGTCCATGACGCAGAGCAGATGGCGGACCTTCTGTGCAAGGCCGGATGGGAAGAAGCGGCCGGCGAACGCCAGGCCCGCCTGATTCTCATCAATACCTGCAGCATCCGGGAAAAGGCCGCCCAGAAGGTGTACAGCCTCCTGGGGCGCCTCCAGGAGGCGAAACGGCGCCGGCCGGACCTGATGATCGGCGTGACCGGGTGCCTCGCCCAGCAGCTGGGCCCGCAACTGGTCAGGAAGATCCCCGCCGTGGACCTCGTCGTCGGAACGCATCAGGCCCACCGCCTGCCGGAATTCGTCCGGACCGTGGAGGAAGGGGGCCGGGTGGTCGAGACGGCCTTCAACGATTCAGTCCCTTGCCTGCATCGGATCGTCCTGCCGCCGGCGGGGACCGTCAGCGCCTTCGTGACGATCATGCAGGGCTGCAACAACTATTGCGCCTTCTGCGTCGTTCCGTACCTCCGGGGCAGGGAGGAGAGCAGGCCCTGCCGGGAGATCCTGGAGGAGATCCGGCTCCTTGGCGGACGGGGCGTTCGGGAGGTGGTCCTCCTGGGGCAGAATGTCAATTCCTACGGGCGGAATCTCGTGGAAGGGATCGATTTTGCAGACCTGCTCCGGGAGATTGCCGGGGTGGAGGGGATCGAGCGGATCCGCTTCACCACGTCCCACCCGAAGGACCTGTCGGACGGGCTGATCCGGGCTTTCCGGGATATCGAGCCCCTCTGCGAGCACATCCATCTGCCCGTCCAGTCGGGCTCGGACCGGGTGCTGGCCCGGATGAACCGCCGCTATACCCGGGAGGACTACCTCGGGAAGGTGGCGCGCCTGCGGGAGGCCTGTCCGGACGTGGCCGTCTCGTCGGACATGATCGTGGGCTTCCCGGGCGAGACGGAAGTGGATTTCGAGGATACGCTGGCCCTGATGGAGGACGTTCGCTTTGACAGCCTCTTCTCCTTCAAGTATTCCGAGCGGGAAGGAACGGCGGCGCTCCTTCTGGACGGCAGGGTGGACGAGCGGGTCAAGAGCCGCCGGCTCCGGATCCTCCAGGATCTCCAGGACCGTCACACGCTCTTGAAGCATCAGCGCGACGTGGGGCGAACCCTGGAGGTACTGGTGGAAGGGACCAGCCGGAACAGCGATGAGGACCTGACGGGAAGGACCCGGACGAACCGGATTGTCAATTTCCCGGGCGACAGGGCCTGGATCGGCCGGACCGTGATGGTGGCGATCCGGGAAGCCTTCCTCCATTCCCTCAGAGGTGAAGCGGTTCTGCCGGGGCTGCGGGTCCCGGCGCGGCCGATGAACCCGAAGGCGGCATGAACGGAGGAAAACCGGGGAGGGGTGGCAAGCGATGATGGTCGAGATGAAAGTGGCGGGCCTGACGATCGATCCGGTGACGAATACGCCCATCGTGATCCTGAAGGACCAGGAAGAAAAGAGAATTCTGCCGATCTGGATTGGGCTCTTCGAGGCCAGCGCCATTGCCACGGAGCTGGAGGGGATCAACTTCTCCAGGCCCATGACGCACGATCTGATCCGGGACATCCTGGCAAACCTCGGGGTCGAGGTGCTGAAGGTCGAAGTCCATGACCTCCGGAACAACACCTTCTTCGCGAACATCCACCTCCTCCGGGAGGGAAAGACGCAGGTCATCGATGCCCGCCCCAGCGATGCCCTGGCCCTGGCGCTCCGGGCGGGTGCTCCCATCTATGTGGAGGAGCGGGTCATCGAGAAATCCCGGAGCATCGACGTGGGGACGAAGATCACCGACCTGGAGAAGGAAAAGGAAGATAAACTGAAGGATTTTCTGGAAAACCTGGATCCCGACGACTTTGGAAAATACAAGATGTAGCATTGGCGGTTCCGGATTTCCGAGGGAATTTACCGGTCCGGGATCCCGGCGGTAGAACCTTCCTGCCGCGAAGACCGGGCGCCTGCGGGCGGCCGGCGTTCTTAAACACGGTATTTCTCGGGGCACTGGATGACGGAGGAAGCCCTCGCCGCCTTCGAGCGGCACCTGCGGGTGGAGCGGAATCTCTCCCCCCAGACGATCCGGGCATACATGGCGGACCTTGGGCAGTTCCGAGGATTCCTGGCCCAGGGACCCGCGGGCCGGCAGGGAGGCGGGGATCTCCTGGAGCGGGCCGATTCCCTGGCCCTTCGGAGCTACCTGGCGGACCTGTACCGGAGGAAGCTCCGGAAGACGTCCATCGGCCGGAAGCTGGCGGCCCTGAAGACGTTCTACGCGTTCCTCCTGCGCGAGGGAAGGATCCGGACCAGCCCGGCGGAGTTGATCCAGGCGCCGAAGGCGGAGAAATACGTCCCGAAAGTGCTGTCGGTGGACGACATGTTCGCCCTCCTGGGGGACCTCTTCGATGCCGGGCCCCTCGGACGGCGTGACCGGGCGATCCTGGAGCTTTTCTACGGGTCCGGGATCCGCCTGAGCGAGCTGGCTGGACTGAACGTTCAGGATGTGGATCTGGCCGGGAGCCTGGTGAAGGTGCGGGGCAAGGGCGCCCGGGAGCGCCTCGTGCCGCTGGGACCGCCCTGCCGCGAGGCCCTGGAGCGCTGGATCCGGGAGAGGCACGTCCTCGCCCGGCAAGAAGGGACGGGAAGCGAGACCCCCCTGTTTCTCAACCACTCGGGGGGGCGGCTGTCGGGGCGTTCCGTGGCCCGCCTTCTGGACGGCTACGTGCGGAAGAGCGGGATCGGGCGGAAGATCAGCCCCCATGCGCTCAGGCACAGCTTCGCGACGCACCTTCTGGACGCCGGGGCGGATCTCCGGTCCATCCAGGAAATGCTGGGACACAAGAGCCTGTCGACGACGCAGAAATACACCGCCGTCAGCATCGGCCGACTGCTGGACGTATATGACCGGGCCCATCCGAAGGCCCGGGAAGGAGAAGAGGAACCATGAAGATTCGCGGGACCACCATCGTGGCCGTCCGGCACAGGGGAAAAGTCGTCGTGGCCGGCGACGGCCAGGTGACCGTGGACATGACCGTCATGAAGCACGGAGCCCGGAAGGTGCGGCGGCTCTACCACGACGATGTCGTCGTCGGTTTCGCCGGGGCCACGGCCGATGCCTTTACCCTTTTCGAGCGTTTCGACCAGAAGCTCGAGCAGTTCAACGGCAACCTCCTCCGGGCCGCGGTGGAGCTGACCAAGGACTGGCGGACCGACCGAGTGCTCCGGCACCTGGAGGCCCTGATGATCGCCGTGAGCCGCGACGCGTTCCTGATGATCTCGGGAAGCGGGGACGTCATCGAGTCGGACGACGAGGTGATGGCCATCGGCTCCGGGGGACCCTATGCCCTGGCAGCCGCCCGGGCGATGGTCCGCCACGCCCCCGATCTCGAAGCAGCCGAAATTGCCCGGGAGTCGGTCCGTATCGCCTCGGAGATCTGCATCTACACGAACGACCAGGTCATCGTGGAAGAGCTGGACATGTCGGAGGAGCCCGACGCGGGGACCCGCGTTCATCGGGCCCGCAGGAAGGAGTAACCGTTTTCCCATGTCGGACAGACCGTTGACGCCCCGCATGATCGTGGAGAGGCTGGACCGCTACATCATCGGGCAAAAGGACGCCAAGCGCGCCGTGGCCATCGCCCTCCGGAACCGCTGGCGGCGGCAGAACGTATCGGGAGAGCTCCGGGACGAGATCTCCCCGAAGAACATCATCATGATCGGTCCTACCGGGGTGGGGAAGACGGAGATCGCCCGACGCCTCGCCAAGATCGACAACGCGCCGTTCCTGAAAGTGGAGGCCTCCAAGTTCACCGAGGTGGGCTATGTGGGGCGGGACGTGGAGTCCATGATCCGCGACCTCGTGGAGCTGGCGGTCAACATGGTGAGGACCGAGGAACAGGAAAAGGTCCGGGTGAAGGCCGCCGAGCTGGCGGAGGAGCGGCTTCTGGACATTCTCCTGCCGCTCAGGCCCGTGGAGAAGCGGCCGGAGGAGATCCTTGCGGACCACTCCGCCCGGGGCGACGAGGATGTCCCTCAGCAGAGAAGCGGCGCGACCCGGGAGCGTTTCCGGCGGCTCCTCCGGGAAGGGCACCTGAACGACCGGATGGTGGAGGTGGAGATCCAGGAGACCCGGGCCGCCCCGATGGTGGAGATCTTTTCCAGCGCCGGTATGGAGGACGTGGGGATGAACCTGAAGGACGCCTTCGGGAGCCTCTTTCCCCAGAAAAAGACGATGAAGAAGGTGACCGTCCCGGAGGCCCTCGAAATTCTCTCCCAGGAGGAGGCGGCCCGTCTGGTTGACATGGACAAGGTCACCCGGACGGCCTTGGAGCGGGTGGAGCAATCGGGGATCGTGTTCCTCGACGAGATCGACAAGATCGTCGGCAGCGAGGCCCCTCACGGTCCCGACGTCTCCCGGGAAGGGGTCCAGCGGGATCTTCTGCCCATCGTGGAGGGGTCCAATGTGAACACCCGTTACGGCATGATCCGGACGGACCACATCCTGTTCATTGCCGCGGGCGCCTTCAGCATGGTAAAGCCCTCCGACCTGATCCCGGAAATGCAGGGGCGCTTTCCCATCCGGGTGGAGCTGGATTCGCTGGGTCGCGAGGAGTTCATCCGGATCCTGACGGAGCCGCACAACGCCCTGATCCGGCAGTACGTGGAGATGATGGCCACGGAGGGGGTGGAACTCCGGTTCAGCGAGGACGCCATCGCGGAAATCGCCGAGACGGCGGCCCTGGTGAACGAGCGGACTGAAAACATCGGCGCCCGGCGCCTGTATACGATCATGGAGACCCTCCTGGACGAGATCTCCTTCGACGCGCCGGAGATGGAAGTGAAAGCGGTGGACATCACTGCCGAATACGTGCGGGAAAAGCTGGAAGACATCGTCGAGGACGAGGACCTGAGCCGGTATATCCTCTAAGGGGACGCGCCCCTGCGAACTCGGGCCGATCAGGGCAAAAGACCGTGAGGGGACGGATATGAAACCATCCTCCCGATCGGCACAGGCAGGAGACAAAAGCGATGAACATGCTGGAAAAATCGGTGGAGCGGGCGGAGATCCTCATGGAGGCCCTGCCCTACATCCGAAGGTTCTACAACAAGACCGTCGTCATCAAGTACGGCGGCCACGCGATGCTGGACGAAGAGCTCAAGGAGGGCTTCGCCAAGGACGTGCTCCTGATGAAGTACATCGGCATCAACCCTGTTGTGGTTCACGGCGGAGGACCCCAGATCGGGACGCTCCTGAAGAAGCTCGGGAAGGACTCGAAGTTCGTCCGGGGCCATCGGGTCACCGACGCGGAAACCATGAGCATCGTCGAGATGGTCCTGGTGGGGACGGTGAACAAGGAGATCGTGGGCCTCATCAACCGCCACGGCGGCAGGGCGGTGGGCCTGAGCGGCAAGGACGGCGGCCTGATCCTTGCCGAGAAATACAGCCTCAGCGAGGAGAAGTCCAAGGACACCCCATCGGAGATCATCGACCTGGGCCTCGTGGGAAAGGTGAAATCGATCAACGCGGAGCTCGTCCTGTCCCTGACGCGCGACGGGTTCATTCCGGTCATCGCCCCCACCGGGGCCGGCGAAGCCGGGGAGACCTACAACATCAACGCAGACATCGTCGCCGGCGAGATGGCGGCGGCGCTGAAGGCGGAGAAGCTGGTCCTCCTCACCGACGTGTCGGGGGTTCTCGACGAGCAGAAGGAGCTCATCAACACGATGACGAACCGCCAGGCCCTCGACATGATCGATGCCGGCGTGGTGGACGGGGGCATGTTTCCCAAGGTCAAGTGCTGCCTGAAGGCCCTCAAGGGAGGAGCCGCAAAGGCCCACATCATCGACGGACGGCTGAAGCACGCCATCCTCCTCGAGATGTTCACGGACTCGGGGATCGGCACGGAAATCGTCCAGTAGGAAAGGAAAACGGAAAAGAATGAACTCCCAGGAATGGATGCAGCGGTTCGACCGGTCCGTCATGGGGACCTACAAGCGGTACCCCATGATCCTGAGCCGGGGCGAGGGATGCCGGGTCTGGGACCTGGAGGGGAAGGAATACCTCGACTGCGTCGCCGGGATCGCCGTCTGCAGCCTCGGCCACAGCCATCCGAAGGTCGTCGAGGCCATCCGGAAGCAGGCGGGCATCCTCACGCACGTTTCGAACCTGTACTATACAGAGGCCCAGGGCCTCCTGGCGGAGCGCCTCGTCCAGGCGTCCTTCGCCGGGAAGGTCTTCTTCTGCAACAGCGGCGCCGAGGCGAACGAGGCGGCCATCAAGCTGGCCAGGAAGTACGGGAACGAGGTCCTCGGCGGGAAGAACGAGATCATCACGATGGAGGGCTCCTTCCACGGCCGGACGCTGGCCACGATCACGGCGACGGGCCAGGCAAAGTTCCAGGCCGGCTTCGAGCCCCTGCCGGCGGGATTCCGCTATGTGCCCTACAACGACCTTTCCGCCCTGGAGGCGGCCGTCGACGGGAAGACCTGTGCGGTTCTCGTCGAGCCCGTTCAGGCGGAGGGAGGCGTCCGGGTCCCCGATCCGGGATACCTCAAGGGCGTGCGGGAGATCTGCGACCGGAAGGGAATCCTCCTGATCCTCGACGAGGTTCAGACGGGCATGGGCCGGACGGGAACGTTCCTGGCCCACGAGGCGGAGGGCATCACCCCGGACATCGCGACCCTGGCAAAGGCCCTGGGGAACGGCTTTCCCGTCGGGGCGATGCTGGCCACGGACAGGGCGGCCGCCGCCTTCGCGCCGGGAAACCACGCCTCCACCTTCGGCGGCAACCTTCTGGCCATGGCGGCAGGCCTGGCGGTCGTATCGGTCCTTCTGGATGAAGGCCTCCTGGTGCGCGCCGCGGAGGCCGGGCGTTATTTTATCGAGAAGCTGCGGGCGCTCAAGGAAAAGCACGCTTCGATCCGGGACGTCCGGGGAAAGGGACTTCTCCTGGGCGTGGAGATGGACCGGGAAGTCGCCGGAATCCTGACCCGCTGCTCGGAGAAGGGTCTCCTGGTCGCTACGGCGGGGACTCATGTCGTGCGGTTCGTACCGCCTCTCGTCATCACCGCCGCCGAAATCGACCGGGCGGTGGAGATCCTGGACGGCGTTCTGGAGGAGCCATGAAGCGGGACCTGCTGACGGAATTCGACCTGACCATCGAGGAATTCGACCGGATCTTCGCCCGGAGCGGCGAGATGAAGGCGGATCTCAGGCAGGGGCGCCCCCACCGCTCCCTTGCCGGGCAGGTGCTGGGGATGATCTTCGAGAAGTCTTCGACCCGCACGCGGCTATCCTTCGAAGTGGCCATGATCCAGCTTGGCGGGACGGCCATTTTTCTCTCCAGCCGTGACATCCAGATCGGACGGGGGGAAACGGTGGCCGACACCGCCCGGATCCTCTCCCGGTATGTCGACGGAGTCATGATCCGGACCTTCGGCCAGGAGGTCGTGGAGGAATTCGCCCGGTACGCGACGATCCCCGTCATCAACGGCCTGACGGATCTCCTGCATCCCTGCCAGATCCTGAGCGACCTCTTCACCGTCATCGAGAAGCGGGGAGGCTACGAGGACCTCAAGATCGCCTATGTGGGGGACGGGAACAACATCGCCAATTCCTGGCTGAACACCGCCGCCCGGCTTCCGTTTCACCTGGCGCTGGCCTGCCCGGAGGGGTACGAGCCGGACCGGGGGATCCTGGACCGGGCCGTCCGGGAAGCCCCCCGCTCGGCCGTCCTTTTCCGGGATCCCCGGGATGCCGTCCGGGATGCCGACGTCGTCTACACGGACGTCTGGGCAAGCATGGGGCAGGAGGGCGAAAAGGCCGTCCGGGCAAAGGCATTCCAGGGTTATTGCATCGACGAGGCGCTCCTCGAACGGGCAAAGCCGGATGTCGTTGTCATGCACTGCCTGCCGGCCCATCGCGGGGAGGAAATCTCCGCCGCCGTCATGGACGGGCCGCGTTCCATCGTTTTCGACCAGGCGGAGAACCGCCTGCATGTACAGAAAGCAATCCTGGAGATGCTCATGGGCCGTTAGAGACGGCCCGGACGAGACCGGAGGACACTCTCGCTTTCAGGCTCCAGGGAGTTCAAGAACACAGGAGGATTCAATCATGGTGCAACCGGTGAAAAAAGTGGTTCTTGCCTATTCGGGCGGGCTCGACACATCCGTCATCGTCCAATGGCTCATCGAGACGTACGGCTGCGAGGTCATTGCCTTCGCCGCCGACGTGGGACAGAAGGAGGAACTGGACGGGCTCAGGGAAAAGGCGATCAGTACAGGGGCCAGCCGATGCTACATCGACGATCTCCGGGACGAGTTCGCCCGGGACTTCATCTTTCCGGCGCTGAAGGCCAACGCCATCTACGAGGGGGTCTACCTCCTGGGAACATCCCTGGCGAGGCCGCTGATCGCCAAGCGGCAGCTCGAGATCGCAACCCTCGAGGGCGCCGACGCCGTCTGCCATGGCGCCACCGGCAAGGGAAACGACCAGGTGCGCTTTGAGCTGACCTACATGGCGCTCAATCCGAACATCCGGATCATCTCCGCCTGGAAGGATCCGAACTGGATCTTCGATTCCCGGGACTCGATGTTCGACTACGCGGAGAAACACGGTATTCCGCTGCCGCTGACGAAGGACAAGCCCTATTCGAGCGACCGGAATTCGCTGCACATCTCCCACGAGGGGGCGATCCTGGAGGATCCCTGGGCGGAGCCGCCGGAGGACATCTTCGTCCTCACCGTCTCGCCGGAAGCCGCTCCGGACAAGCCGACCTACGTGGAAATCGACTTCGTCAAGGGGGTTCCCGTGGCGGTCGACGGCGTCCGCATGCTGCCGGCGGAGTTGATGGACCACCTGAACACGATCGCCGGAGCCAACGGCGTCGGCCGGGTGGACATGGTGGAGAACCGGTTCGTGGGCATGAAGTCCAGGGGCGTGTACGAGACCCCCGGCGGCACCGTGCTGTGGGCGGCCCACCGGGCCCTCGAGTCGATCACGATGGACCGGGAGGTCATGTTCATGCGGGATTCACTGATTCCCAAGTACTCCCAGCTCGTCTACAACGGCTTCTGGTATGCCCCGGAAATGCAGGCCCTGCAGTGCTTCATCGACCAGACCCAGGAGAACGTCACCGGAACGGCCCGGATCAAGCTCTACAAGGGAAACTGCATCGTCGTCGGCAGGAAGTCCCCCCTGACCCTCTATCGCGAGGACTTCGCGACGTTCGAGAAGGACCAGGTCTACAACCAGATGGACGCCACGGGATTCATCCGGCTGAACGCCCTCCGGCTCCGGATCAAGGCCATGGTTGAGCAGGAAAGGATCCGCCAGGATGGGGAGCGGCGTGGTGTCGAGCGCCGTCTCAGCGAGCGGAGGAACGGCGACCGGCGGGGAGCGAAGGTACCCATCCAGAAGGATGCGCGGGCTTCGGAGCGCCGCAGGGTGGGCCGTCGCACGAAGGAACGCCGGCAGAAATAGGAAGAAAAACGATGGCGCGAAAGGAAAAGCCCTGGGGAGGGCGCTTCAAGGGAGGGACGGACCGGGAGGTGGAGGCATTCACGGCCTCCATCGCCTTCGACCGCCGCCTTTACCGCCACGACATCGAGGGCAGCATTGCCCATGCCCGCATGCTGGCCCGGCAGGGCATCCTGACCGCCCGGGAGGAGAAGGCCGTCGTCGCGGGCCTGAAGGGAATCCGGAAGGACTTCGATCGGGGGGCTCTGACCTTCGCCGACGCCGACGAAGACGTCCACATGGCCGTGGAGAAGGAACTGATCCGGCGCATCGGGGACGCCGGGGCGAAGCTCCACACAGGGCGGAGCCGCAACGACCAGGTGGCCCTGGATCTCCGCCTCTACCTGAGGGAGGAGATCGGCCACATCCTGGAGGGCATCGGGGGACTCAAGGAAGCCCTGGCGGACCTGGCCGGGAGGGAGATCGACACGGTCCTGCCGGGTTACACCCATCTGCAGCGGGCCCAGCCGATCCTGCTGTCGCATTACCTCCTGGCCTACCGGGAGATGCTGGACCGGGACGAGAGCCGATTCCGGGAGTGCCGGGTCCGGGTCAACGTGATGCCCCTCGGGGCGGGCGCCCTGGCCGGGACGGGGATCCCCATCGACCGGCGCGTCACGGCGGAGCTCCTGGGATTCCCGGAGATGACCCGCAACAGCCTGGACGCCGTTTCGGACCGGGACTTCGCGGCGGAGTTTCTCTTTGACTGTGCCCTGCTCATGATGCACCTGAGCCGGTTCTGCGAGGACCTGATCCTGTGGTCCACGGAGGAGTTCCGGTTCATCGAGATCTCCGACGCCTTCACCACCGGCAGCAGCCTGATGCCCCAGAAGAAGAACCCCGACGTGGCGGAGCTTGTCCGGGGAAAGACGGGCCGGATCTACGGCCACCTGGTGGCCCTCCTGACCGTGCTCAAGGGGCTGCCGATGACCTACAACCGGGACCTCCAGGAGGACAAGGAGCCGGTGTTCGACGCGGTGGACACCGTCCGGGCGAGCCTGTCGATATTCACCCGGATGCTGGGGCAGGTCACCTTCCTGCGGGACAGGATGGAGGAGGCCGCGGCGGGTGGATTCTCTACGGCCACAGACGTGGCGGAGTACCTCGTCAAGGCGGGGGTTCCCTTTCGGGAGGCTCATGGAATCGCCGGCCGGATCGTTGCCTTCTGCCTGGAGCAGGGCAAGACCCTGGAGGCGCTGACGCTGGAGGAGTACCGGGCCTTTCACAAGGACTTCCGGGAGGACATCCACGAGGCGGTCACGGTTCGCCGTTCCGTCGGCGCCCGGGACATCCCCGGCGGGACTTCCGGAAAAGCTGTCCGGCAGAGGCTCCGGGAGATCGGGAGGCGGCGTGCGCGGACGAAGCGTTGAGAAGCTGGTGATCCTGGTCCTGTCGCTCGTGATCGCGGTGGCCTGGACCGGGTGCGGCAAGAAGGGCGATCCCCTTCCGCCGGATCTGGTGCTGCCGGCGGCGGCCCACGATCTCCGCATCGGGAAGGACGCGGAGAGCATCCGCGTTTCCTGGCTCCTGCCGGAGAGGGAGCGGGACATCCGCCGGGTCGTCATCCAGCGCAGCGAGTTCCAGACGGTGCTGGACCGGTGCCCTGATTGCCCCCGGGATTTCCTGATCCTGGCCGATCTTCAGCCGGGAGATCCGCGGCTTGAACGGACGGGAAATCGCGCAATGGCCTACGTGGACCGCGACGTCCGGAGCGGGCGGCTGTACATGTACCGGATTGTCGTGTGCAACAGCAGGGGAGCGTGCAGCGATCCGTCGCTGCCCGTAGAGATCAAATTCTAAACGGGGCGGGACAGCCGCCAATATTCGGGAGCCATGAACGATTTCCACTACCGGAACAACGAGCTGTGGTGCGAGGACGTCCCCCTGAAGGCCGTCGCGCGGAAGGCGGGAACGCCGACGTATGTCTACAGCCGCAGCACCCTGGAGCGGCATTTCAACGTCTTCGACCGGTCCTTCGAGAAGATCGACCACCTGGTCTGCTTTTCCGTGAAGTCGAACTCCAATACGGCGATCCTCCGGATCTTCGCCCGGGAAGGCGGCGGCGTGGACATCGTTTCGGGCGGAGAGCTGTACCGGGCCCTGCAGGCCGGTGTGGACCCCCGCAAGATCGTCTATTCCGGCGTCGGAAAGCGGGTCGACGAGATCGAGTTCGCCCTGGAGGCGGGCATCCTCCTGTTCAACGTCGAGTCTCTCCAGGAGCTCGAGGTCATCGACGCCTGTGCCGCGCGCATGGGAAAGAAGGCGCCCATCGCCTTGCGGGTAAATCCCGACGTGGATCCCCAGACGCATCCGTACATCTCCACGGGCCTCAAGGAGAACAAGTTCGGCATCAACGTGGAGCGGTCGCTCCAGGCATACCGGCAGGCCCGGAGCCTGCCCAGCGTGGAAATCCAGGGGGTCAGCTGCCACATCGGATCCCAGCTCACGAAGATCTCTCCCTTCGTGGACGCCCTGAAGCGCCTGAAGCGGCTGGTGAGCCTCCTGCGGAAGGAGGGCATCCGGATCCGCTACCTGGATCTGGGCGGGGGCCTGGGGATCACCTACCGGGAGGAGGAGCCGCCCCACCCGTCGGAGTACGCCCGGGCCGTCATGAAGGCCGCGAAAGACCTGGATGTCACCTTCATCTTCGAGCCGGGCCGCGTGATCGTGGGAAACGCGGGAATCCTTCTGACGAAGGTCCTGTATACCAAGACGAACGAAGACAAGCGGTTCATTGTGGTGGACGCGGGGATGAACGACCTGATCCGGCCCAGCCTGTATTCGTCATACCACGGAATCC
The DNA here is from genome assembly GCA_035363115.1 of Syntrophales bacterium. Lineage (NCBI taxonomy): Bacteria > Pseudomonadati > Thermodesulfobacteriota > Syntrophia > Syntrophales > Syntrophales bacterium. The sequence continues at coordinate 117,425 of DAOSEM010000004.1, forward strand.
AGCCGGTGCTGAAAAGCCATCGGGAGACCGTGACGGCGGACGTGGTCGGTCCCATCTGCGAGTCCGGGGATTATCTGGCAAAGGGGAGGGAACTGCCGCTGTTCGAGCGGAACGAGTTGATGGCCGTCATGAGCGCCGGCGCCTACGGGTTCACCATGTCGTCGAACTACAACTCGCGGCCCCGGGCGGCGGAGGTTCTCGTGGACGGAAGTCGGTTCTCCGTGATCCGCCGACGGGAGACGTACCGGGACCTCGTGCGGGGGGAACGGATGCCGGAGTTCCTTACGGATTGAGGATTTCAGAAAAAAACATCAAGAATGATGGAGGAGGAGGAGTCTATGTTCAAGGGAGCAATCGTCGCCATTGTGACCCCCTTCCGGGACGGGAAGGTGGATGAGGAGGCGTACCGGAAGCTCATCGAGTTCCAGATCGCCAACGGCACGGACGGCATCGTGCCCTGCGGGACCACGGGGGAATCGTCCACCCTGTCCCACGCGGAGCACGACCGGGTCATCGACATCTGCGTGGACGCGGTGAAGAAGCGCGTTCCCGTCATCGCCGGCACGGGGTCCAACAGCACCGAGGAGGCGATCCGGATGACGCGCCATGCCTACGAAGTGGGCGCCGACGGGGCCCTGATGGTCTGCCCCTACTACAACCGGCCGACCCAGGAGGGCCTGTACCAGCACTACAAGGCGGTGGCGGAGGCCGTTCCGATCCCCATCATCGTCTACAACATCCCCAGCCGCACCGGCGTCAACCTGACCCCGGACACGCTGGCCCGCCTGGCGAAGATCCCCAACATCGTGGGCGTCAAGGAGGCCTCGGGGCTGATCAAGCAGATGAGCGACATCATTGGCCTGTGCGGAAAGGACTTCACGGTCCTCTCCGGGGACGACGGGTTTACCCTGCCGCTCATGGCAGTGGGTGGACAGGGGATCATTTCGGTCATTTCGAATGTCGCCCCGGCGGACATGGCGGGCCTGGTGGACGCATTCTTCGCGGGCGATCTCAAGAAGGCGCAGGAGCTGCATCATAAGATGGCGCCGCTCATCGACGCCCTCTTCATCGAGACGAACCCGACGCCCGCCAAGGCGGCCCTCGCCATGATGGGCATGATCTCCGATGAAGTCCGGCTGCCCCTCTGGAAGCTCTCCGACGGCAGCCGCGAGAAGCTCCGGAAGGTCATGCAGAACTACGGGCTCATCAAGTAAGGAGGAAGGGCCATGGTGAAAGCCGTCGTCACCGGCGCAGGCGGAAAGATGGGGGGCCGGATCATCAACATGATCCAGGCCGCGGAAGGGATTGAACTGTCCGGCGCCGTGGAGCGGAAGGACCATCCCTGGCAGGGCCGGGACATCGGCGAGTGCCTGGGCCTGGCGATCCGGGGGATCCGGGTCGGCGACGACCTGGCCGCCGCCCTGGCCGGCGCGGACGTGGTCATCGACTTCACCCACCACGAAGCGTCGCTCCGTCACCTGGAGATCGCCCGGGATCTGGGGAAAGCCATCGTGATCGGCACGACGGGGATTCCCGCCGCCTCGATGGACAGGGTCCGGGAAATCGCGAAAGACGTCCGTTGTGTCCTGGCGCCGAACATGAGCGTCGGAGTGAACGTCCTCTTCAAGGTCCTGGACCTCGTGGCGGGGATCCTCGGGGACGACTACGACGTGGAAATCGTCGAGTCCCACCACAACCTGAAGAAGGACGCCCCCAGCGGGACGGCCATGAAGATGGCCCAGGTCATCGCCGCCCGGCTGGGCCGCGACCTGGACCAGGTGGGGGTCTACGAGCGGAAGGGGCTGATCGGGGAGCGGACGAAAAAGGAAATCGGCATCCAGACCCTCCGGGGCGGAGACATCGTCGGGGAGCACACAGTGATGTTCGTCACCGGCGGCGAGAGGCTGGAGCTGATTCACCGCGCCCACAGCCGCGACAACTTTGCCCGAGGCGCTGTCCGCGCGGCCAAGTGGATCATCGACCGGCCCAAGGGCCTCTACGACATGCAGGACGTGCTGGGGCTGCGATCCTGAGGGATATCCGATGCAGGGGGAGGAACAGGCCGTTTCCGGCGTCCTGTGCTTCATCGGGATCGGGTCCAACCTGGACGATCCCCTGGAGCGCTGCCGGGAGGCCCTCCGCCGCCTGGCGGAGACGGACGGCGTAGGATCCATTCGTCCGGCGCCGTTCTTCAAGTCGGAGCCGGCGGGGCTGTCGGACCAGCCCTGGTTCGTGAACACCGCGGCGGAGATGCGCACCGTCCTGCCGCCGAGGGAGCTCCTGGGCAGGCTGAAGGAGATCGAGGCGGCCATGGGGCGGGTTCCGGGTCCCCGCTGGGGGCCCCGCAGGATCGACCTAGACATCCTCCTCTACGGCCAGGAGGTGGTCAAAGAGGGGGACCTCGTCATCCCCCACCCGGAGATGCACCGGCGTCGGTTCGTCCTGGTGCCGCTCCACGAGATCGCCCCCTGGGCGATCCATCCCGCCTTCGGTGTTTCCGTGGCGGGGCTCATGGCAAGACTGGAAGACCCGCTCCGGGTCCTTCCACTGGAGGAGTGAAGGGCATGTTCGGACTGATACGGCTGGCGATCATTCTCCTGATCCTGTACCTTCTCTACCGGCTGTTCCGCTGGATTTTCCTGCCCGGGGGGAAGGTTGTAAAGCCGCTGCCCCGTGAAGACAGCGGATCGCCGCGGGAGGACCTGGTGGAGGATCCCGTCTGCCACACCTACCTGCCGGCGAGCCAGGCGCGGAAGGCCCGGTTCGACGAACAGGATCTGTATTTCTGCAGCGAGGAGTGCCTCGAAAAATACCGCAGGGAACTCGAAGGAGAGCAAGAGGAATGAAATTTTTCATCGATACGGCGAACATTCAGGAGATCCGGGAAGGGCTCAGCCTCGGAATGGTGGACGGGGTCACCACGAACCCGAGCCTGGTGGCGAAGGAGAAGCGGAAGTTCCAGGATGTCGTCAAGGAGATCCTGGAGATCGTCGACGGCCCCGTCAGCCTTGAGGTGGTAAGCCTGGACGCGCCGGGCATGATCAAGGAAGGCCGGAAACTGGCGAAGCTGGGCAAGAACGTCGTCATCAAGGTTCCCATGACGACGGAGGGACTGAAGGCGACGAAGATCTTCGCCGGCGAGGGGATCGACGTCAACCAGACGCTCATCTTCTCCCCGCTGCAGGCCCTGATGGCGGCCAAAGCCGGTGCCGCCTACGTGAGCCCCTTCGTCGGCCGCCTGGACGACGTCTCCACCCGGGGCATGGAGCTGGTGGAGCAGATCCTCACGATCTACGGCAATTACGGATACGAGACGGAGATCATCGTGGCCAGCGTCCGCCACCCCATGCACGTGCTGGAGGCGGCCCTGATGGGTGCGGACATCGCGACGATCCCCTTCAAGGTCATCGCCCAGCTGGCACGCCATCCCCTGACGGACCGCGGGATTGACGCCTTCCTGGAAGACTGGAAGAAAGTTCCCGGGAAGTAACGGCCCCCGTGACGACCCGGAACAAGGGAATGGAGTAAGGAAAACGCAGATTCAACAGCCTGTCGAAGCCGGCGCGCCAACGCGTGCATACCGCTCATGCTGATCGACGTCCTCAAGCAATGGTTCGACCGACTGCCTCTCTCCCCGGCGGAGCGGAAGATCTTCAACCTTCCGAACACGCTGACGATGCTTCGCATCGCCGTGGTTCCGGTCCTCTTCTTCCTCCTGCTGTCGCCCGGGGAGACGTGGAGTCTCGTCATTGCCGGGCTCTTCGTCATCGCCTCCTTCACGGACATGCTCGACGGCTGGGTTGCCCGCCGGTACGGGATTGTCACCACCATGGGGAAGTTTCTGGATCCCATCGCCGACAAGCTCGTGGTGAACACGGCGATGATCCTGATGATCCCCATCGGCCGCATTCCCGCCTGGGTGGCGGCGATCATCGTGATCCGCGACTTTGTCGTCGACGGGGTCCGCTCCATCTCTTCGGCCGACGGGATCGTGATCGCGGCCAGCCCCCTGGGAAAGCAGAAGACCGTCTGCCAGGCCTTCGCCGTGACGGCCCTCATCATCCATTATCCCTTCCTGGGGGCGGACGCGCACCTGGTCGGGACGGTCCTGATCTACCTGGCCCTGGTCCTGACCGTCTGGTCCGGCCTCGAGTACCTGCTGAAATTCTACCGATCGGCCATCAGAAAGGACGTGGAGAGCGAATGAACACGCCCGGAGGGAAATCGTACGAGGCCCTGGACCGCCCGGAGATCCTGCGCGTCCTGTTCTACCCGCGCCCGGAGTGGGGATATCCCGACCGGGGCGCCTTCGAGCCCGTTCTCATTCCCGTGGGAGGGGACGTGGTTGTGGGGGGCCGGTTTCACCCGAGCCGGAAAGAGGGGCCAAATCTCCTCTTCTTCCACGGCAACGGCGAGATCGTGGCGGATTACGACGACATGGCGCCCCTGTTCACCCGGAGGGGCATGAACCTGCTCGCCGTGGACTATCGGGGATACGGCCGCTCCACCGGAACCCCGTCGCTGGCGTCGATGATGGCGGACAGCCATGCGGTCCTGACGTTTGCCCGGGACTGGCTGGAGAAGAACGGCCACACGGGGCCCCTCGTCGTCATGGGACGCTCCCTCGGCAGCGCCTCCGCCCTGGAGCTGGCCTCCGGCCACCCCGACGAAATCGATGGCCTCATCATCGAGAGCGGCTTTGCCTGGATCGGGCCGCTTCTGGCCCTCATGGGATTCCGCCTGGAGTTTTTCGGGCTCTCGGAGGAAGACGGACCGGAGAATCTCAGGAAGATCGGGACGTTCAAGAGGCCTACCCTGGTGATCCACGCCGAGTTCGACCACATCATCGCCCACCGGGAGGGGCAGGCCCTCTATGACGCCTCCCCGGCGGCGGTCAAGCGGATGCTTACCATCGAAGGGGCCAACCACAACGACATCTTCTACCAGGGCCTGGACCGTTATCTCGACGCCGTCGAGTGGCTGGCAAACGAGGCGGCGGCCGCCCGGAACAAATAGGTCGGGAAATAGATCCGTTTTTTTGCGATGCTGAAGAATCTGACCTGCTGATCTATTTGAGAGAGGACAGCCGCGCCAGCGTCTCCTCGCAGCCGCGGGCGATCCACCGGATGACGTCCCCGGCGGGAAGGATCTCCCGGACGGCGCCGACGGCCTGGCCGATCTGTAGTTCTCCTTCGGATAGATCCCCGTCGAACATCCCCAGCTTCGTCCGCTTCTCCCCGATGAGATCGAGCAGCTCCTGCTCTCCGGCGCCGCGGGCCTCCGCGTCGAGGACCCGCCGGGTCCACTCGTTCACGATGACCCGGGCGGGGATGAGCTTCTTGAGAACGAGAAACGTGCCCGTGGGGGAGGAGTCCACCATGGCCCGCTTGAAGTTCTCGTGGGCGCTCGACTCGACCGTGGCGGCCAGGCGGGTCCCGATCTGCACGCCCTCGGCCCCCAGGGCCAGCGCCGCCGCCATGCCCCGGCCGTCGTAGATGCCTCCGGCGGCGATGACGGGTATCCGGACGGCCGCGGCGGCCTGCGGCACCAGGACCATCGTGGTCAGCTCGTCCCGTCCGTTGTGTCCCCCCGCCTCGAACCCCTCCACCACCACCGCGTCGACTCCCGCCTCCTCGCACTTGACCGCCAGCTCCGGCGTGGCGGTGACATGAACGACCTTCATCCCGGCGTCCTTGAAGCGGGGCGTGAATTTCTTCGGGCTGCCGCCGGAGGTGAAGACAACGCGGACCTTCTCCGTAACCAGGATCCGGGCCATCTCCTCGGCATGCTGGAAGAAGATGGGCAGGTTCACACCCCAGGGCCTCTCCGGGCAGGCCTCGTGCATTTTGCGGAGATGCTCCCGGAGCAGGTCCGGGGTCATGGAGCCGGCGCCGATGAGGCCCAAGGCGCCCGCTTGGGTGGAGGCCGCCGCCAGCCTCCAGCCGCTGACCCAGATCATGCCCGCCTGGATGATGGGAAGCTCGATGCCGAACAATTCCGTGATGCGCGTCCTGAGCATGGCTGACCTCCTGCCGAATCGGTTGTCAAAGGCATTATATCAGAAGTGACACGTTGAAACTTCATGCAATCCGTGTATGTTAAATCAAACACGACTTCCGTTTCCTCTGCAACCAAAGGGTTCGTCAACCTGATTTCCCGTGAAGAAACCTTCCGTTATCCCGGAGGGCCCATGAGTCAAACCTTCAGGCGCACTTTCGCCGCACTGACAGGATGGGCCGACAAAACAAACCTTACGATCACTCATGAGAAAGGAGGCTGGATATTCGAAAAGCGGATGGATGTTGAAACGCAAAAGGATTTCTTTGCGTCCGGACAAGAGGGGTTATCTCCCGGTTGGCGCGAGAGATGAAAATCACCGCTGAGCTGCCTGGAGCCCGAGATCGCGTGAGAGCCCACCGGATAACCGAAACGTCGGCAAACCATGTTACGAGGAGCAAACCCGTTCAGAAAGGGGGCTGAATATGGACAAGCTGCTCCGGATCAATATGAGTGTCGAAGGGGGTCCCAAAGTAAGTGTGGAAGGGATGGGGGATTACGCGGGACTGGCGGGCAGGGCATTGACGTCCGCCGTCGTCTCCCGGGAAGTACCACCCCTGGCCCATCCCTTGGGTGAAGACAACAAACTGGTCATCGCTCCGGGAATGTTGAGCGGCACCCTCGCGGCCATGTCCGGCCGCATCTCCGTAGGCTGCAAGAGCCCTCTCACCGGGGGGATCAAGGAGGCCAACGCAGGCGGCCAGGGTTCCCAGGTGCTGGCCCGGCTCGGCTATGCCGCGATCATCCTGGAGGGAAAGCCCCGGGATGGCGATCTCTACAGGGTATTCATCAACAAGGACGGCGTCACCATCGTTCCGGACAACAGCCTGAAGGGGCTCGGGAACTACGACCTGGTCGACAGGATGAAAAAGGAGTACGGGGACAAAATCGCCTGCATTTCCATCGGCCAGGCCGGGGAGATGAAGATGTCCGCCGCGTCCGTGGCCTTTACGGACATGGAGCTCCGGCCCACCCGCCACGCCGGGCGCGGCGGGGTCGGGGCGGTCATGGGCGCCAAGGGGGTGAAGGTCATCGTCCTGGACGATACCGGCATGACGGCCCGCACCCCGAAAGATCCGGAAAAATTCAGGGCCGCCAACAGGGTCTTCGTGGAGGGTCTCCGGAAGCACGCGGTCACCGGGGAGGGCCTTCCCACCTTCGGCACCAACGTGCTCGCGAACGTCATCAACGAGGCGGGCGGATATCCTACCCACAATTTCCTCTGGGGACGTTTTGCCGGCGTGTCCCGGATCAGCGGGGAAACGGAGGCCGAGACGGAAGTCGCCCGTGGCGGCATTGCAACCCATGGCTGCCATCGGGGCTGTACGATCCAGTGCTCCGGCATTTACATGGACAAGGACGGCCACTACCTGACGAAGCAGCCGGAATACGAGACGGTCTGGGCCCACGGGGCGAACTGCGGGATCGACAATCTGGATGCGATTGCCATGCTGGACCGCCTGGACGACGATTTCGGCCTGGACACGATCGAGATGGGCGCAACCATCGGGGTGGCCATGGAGGCGGGGCTGGCCCGGTTCGGCGACGCGGAGGCGGCCATCCGCCTCATCCGGGAAGTCGGCAAGGGAACGCCCCTGGGACGCATCCTGGGAAACGGCGCCGCCGTGACGGGCAAGGTGTTCGGCGTGGAGAGGGTTCCCGTCGTCAAGGGACAGGCCCTGCCGGCCTACGATCCCCGGGCCATCCAGGGCATGGGAGTCACCTACGCCACATCGACCATGGGGGCGGACCACACGGCGGGCTACGCGGTCACCGCGAACGTCCTTCAGGTGGGGGGATCCGTGGATCCGCTGAAGGCGGAGGGGCAGATCGAGCTGTCCCGAAATCTCCAGATCGCCACAGCGGCCATCGACGCAACGGGGATGTGCCTCTTCATCGCCTTTGCGGTCCTGGATCAGCCCCAGACCTTCCAGGCCCTGCTGGATCTGCTCAATTCGTTTTACGGACTGGAGCTGACCGGCGACGACGTGACCGCGCTGGGGAAAAAGATCCTGACGATGGAGCGGGACTTCAATCAGCGGGCCGGATTTACCAGCAGGCAGGATCGGTTGCCTGAGTTCTTCAAAAAAGAGCTCCTCCCGCCCCACAATGCTGTGTTTCTGGTCTCCGATGAAGATCTGGACAAGGTTTTCAACTGGTAGTAAATCTTCTTCTCTCAGGAATGGGGAGTGCCGTGTGCGGCCTCCCCGTTCTCATCTTTCGTCCCGGGTGCCGGAATGAGCGATGAACCGTCTGATCAACTCCCCACAAACGGACCGAACCGCCTCCTCCTGACCGTGAAGGCGGAGTTCGTTCCGTTCTTCTTTCCACTCCTGCAGAAGGGGTTCGTACAGAAAACGGAGGTCGGCTGCAGCCTCCGGGAACTCCTCGCCGAGCGGTTCGGCGTCCCCGCTGAATACATCGAAAACAGGATCCAGACGGTCTTTCTGGACGGCAAGCCCGTGGACGACATGGATGCCGCCGTGGTCCGGGACGGGGCGGTCCTGGCGCTCTCTTCCGCCATGCCCGGCCTCTTGGGCGCGATCATGCGCAAAGGGGGGTACTATTCAAGGATGCGGAGCCCCATCGGCCAGGGGACGGGCGGCGATGCGCAGCGGCGGGCGGACGGGCAGGTCGTCGTGAAGCTCTTCAACCTGACCGTCCGGGAACTGGGGCCCCTGTTTCTGGAAAGGGGAATCCGGATCGATCCGGAGGACCTGAAAAACCTCTTCCGGAATCGGCCGGAGGCTCTGGAGGAGGGCTGTGTGGAGGCCGCGGCGGACGGCAGGCGGGTCGATCCGGCGCAGCTCCCGGCCTTGGACTTTCCCGGGACACAGGTATATCTCAAACTCCGGACAGCCTGAATCAGCCTCCCGCCACCGGCGGGAAAATGCCGACCCGGTCCCCCTCGTGCAGGATCTCGTCGCTCCGGGCGCGAAGGCCGTTCAGAAAGATGAGCTTGACTTTGTCCAGGGGGACCTGGAGATCCTGGAGGATCGCGAGGATGGTCGTTCCCTCGCTCACTTCGCGGATCCTGTCCCCCGGTGCCCCCGGGTCGCGGGGGAGGTAGCGGGCCAGAGAGGCGTACAGGTTCAGTTCGACTTTCATCCTGGAACTCCTCGCTTCCTTCGCAATCCGGACCTGCTTTCTCCTTCCATTCCGTTTGTTCCGTCTTTCACGAAATAGATACCTTGTCCCGGGGCGCCGGTCAACCGGCTGCTGCAAGCCAGGAAAGGGGGTTTCCCAATGACGTCGGACATCCATCTCCGTATCCGTGAGAAGGCAGCCCGAATCACCGACCCGGCGGGGCGCGAACTTGCCGTCCTGGAGGACCCGTCCGCCCTGGAGATCTCCGCCCTCTGCGGCCCGGACCTGCACGAGATCTACCGGGAGGCGCTGGGGATCGGTGTTTATCCCGGCCGCTACGTCCGCAACCTGGACGTCATCTCTCCGACGGAGCAGCTCAAGCTGGCCGAGGCGCAGGTTGCCGTCGCCGGTGCGGGGGGGCTGGGCGGGCAGGTCATCCTGCTCCTGGCGCGGATCGGCGTCGGCCGGCTGGTGGTCGTCGATCACGACCGGTTCGACGAAACGAACCTGAACCGCCAGGCCCTGTGCAGCCGGGAAACCCTGAACAGGCCGAAAGCGGAAGCCGCCGTGGAGGTCGTGGCCTCCGTCAATCCCGGGGTCCGGGTGATCCCGCACCGGACGAAAATCGGCGCTTCAAACGCGGAGTCGCTGCTGGCCGGCGCCGATGTGATCGTCGACGCCCTGGACAACGTGCCGGACCGGCTGGTGCTGCAGGAGAGGGCCCGGCGGCTTGGGGTTCCCCTGGTGCACGGCGCGCTGGCGGGTTTTGAGGGCCGGGTCATGACGATCTACCCGGGAGATCCGGGCCTGGAGCAGCTTTACGAACCTGCGGCAGCCGAGGCCGACCCGGAGCGGCCGGAGGCCCTTCTGGGCGTTCCGGCGGTGACCGCCGCCGTTGTCGGTTCCCTCCAGGCCATGGAAGTGCTCAAGATCCTCCTGCATCGCGGGAAGCCGTTCCGGCAGATCATGGCGCACATCGACCTGGAGAGCGGTCGTTTCGAGGAGTTCCGCTTCGACGGGACGGGGGAGGGCGGATTGCCACACCGGGAATCGAAGCCCCCTCTAACGTAATGCTCCAACATGGGAAACGCCATGTGCCGTCCAGGTTTCCTTTGACATGAAATATAATCGTATCTTATGGTTCTGCCGCAAGAAAAGGCTTTCTGGAGGGAAACTACTTTCAAGGAGGGAAAGACGGATGAAGAGATTGCTGTCAGTCTTAATGATCGTGGTGTTCACCCTGGCCGGATCCGCATTTGCCATGGAAATCAAGTTTGCGCACGTGGTGAACGAGAAGGACGCTTTTCACGTGGCGGCGTTGAAGTTCAAGGAACTCGTGGAGAGCCGAACCCAGGGCGCGCTTACCGTCACCATCTTTCCCAACGCGAAACTGGGAGACGAGCGCACGCTCCTGGAGCGGATGAAGATGGGCATTGTCGATGCGGGAATCATCACCAGCGGCCCGATCATCAATTTTGTTCCTTCCTTTGGAGTGATCGATCTTCCATTTCTTTTCCGGGATCCCAAACACGCTTACAAAGTCCTCGATGGAGGCATCGGGCAGAAACTGATGGCCGATCTGGAATCCCAGGGCTGGAAGGGTCTGGCCTTCGGCGAGAGGGGATTCCGCAACCTGACGAACAGCAAGCGCCCCGTGAATACACCCAATGACATCAAGGGATTGAAGATCCGGGTCATGCAGAATCCGGTCTATGTGGATTCTTTCAAGGCCCTGGGAGCCAATGCCGTGCCGATGGCCTGGACGGAGGTCCTCACGGCGCTTCAGCAGGGAACGGTGGATGGGCAGGAAAATCCCCTCAACGTCATCATGGCGTTCAAACTTTATGAAACGCAGAAATATCTGAGCATCACACGCCACGCCTATGCCCCCGCCCCCATCATCATGAGCATGAGCACCTGGAAAAAACTCACCCCCGCCCAGCAGGGAATCGTCAAGAAAGCCGCCCAGGAAGCGGCCGAATACGAACGGGCCTGGGACAACCGGATGGAGGCTGGCTGGCTGAAGGAACTGAAGGCGAAAGGCATGGTCGTGGCATCGCCAAACCTGAATTCCTTCCGCAAGGCCGTCAAGCCGGTCTATGACCAGTACACACCCAAATACGGAAAAGGCCTGATCGAATCCATCCAGAACACGAAGTGATGGAATCCGTGACGGCGTCGGAGCGGAAACGGGGAGAGGGGGCGGCAATCGCCTCCTCCCGCCTTTTGCAGTTGAGTGACCGGATCAACGGCTGGAGTGAAAAACTCCTGTTCGTGCTGATGCTGGCCATGATCTTTTTTACCACCATTCAGGTTGTCTTTCGGGTCTTCTTCACCGCATTTTCCTGGACCGAAGAGATCACCTGCTTCCTCCTTTTTTTCGCATCCCTGGTGGGGGCTTCCGTGGCATTCAAGAGAGGCTCCCACATTGCGGTGACGTTCGTCGCCCAGCGCCTACCCGGGGCGGTGCAAAAGGCCCTGGCGATCGGCGTTCATCTCCTCGGGATCCTCTTCTTCGCTGTCATTGCAATTCACGGAACCCTGCTCATGGGGACCGAATCCCAACAGCTGTCGCCGGGCCTGCAAATTCCAATGTTTTGGATCTATGTTGCCTTTCCCGTCATGGGTGCGGTGATCATCCTGCACCTTCTGGCCGGGATCCGGCAGACGATCAAGAAGGTCTGAGTCATGGGCTGGATCCTTTTCGGAAGCTTTTTCGTCTTCCTGCTCGTCGGCGTTCCCGTCGGACTGGCGGTGGGCCTCTCCGCACTCATCATCTTTGTCGTTTCGGGCATTCCCCTGCAGATGGTGCCCCAGACCTTCTTTGAAGGAAGCAGCTCCTATGCCCTGGTTGCCGTCCCCTTTTTCATCCTTGCCGGAGACATTCTGGCCCGGGGAGGCATCTCGGAGCGGATTCTGGCCATCGCCGAAGCGACCATCGGGCGAATCCGGGGAGGCCTTGGAATCGTGGCCACCTGCACGTCCATGTTCATCGCCGCGATTTCCGGTTCCGGGGCGGCGACCACGGCGGCGGTGGGCGCATCGCTCCTGCCGGAGATGAACAAGAAAAAATACGACACGGATTTTTCCGCGGCCCTCATCGCGTCCTCCGGAACCATTGGTGTCGTCATCCCGCCCAGCGTTCCCATGGTTCTCTACGCGGTCATCGCCGGGGAATCCGTGGCCAAGCTCTTCATGGGAGGCTTCATTCCGGGAACCATGATGGGAGTCGGCCTGATCACGTATGCCATCTGGTATTCGAACCGGCAGGGCTATCCCGCCAGCGAAAAGCTTTCTGCCCGAATGGTCGCCCAGCGCTTATTCAATGCCCTCTGGGGACTTATGACCCCCGTAATCATCCTGGGTGGTATTTTTGCCGGCTATTTTACGCCTTCGGAAGCGGCTGCCATCGCCGTCGATTATACGCTGCTCATCGCCTGGCTCGTCTACAGGAGCCTGACCTTCAGGCGGTTCTATGAGCTGGTGGTCGGCGCGGGGGTCACGTCCGCCCTGATCATGTTCATCATCGGCACCGCGAAAATCTTCGGCTGGGGGCTTGCCTTCTATGAAATCCCCGAAGCCGTGGCCAAATCCATGCTCGTCATCGCCGGAAACAGTGTTTTCCTGATTTACCTGATCATGACCATCATTATCCTCATCGCCGGATTTTTCATGGAGACGGCTTCCGCCCTGATTATTTTGACGCCGATTTTCCTTCCCCTCATTGCCGCAATCGGGGGTGACACCGTTCATTTCGGCGTGATCATGACGATCGGCCTGGCCATCGGCATGGCGACCCCACCCATGGCCATCAACATTTTCGTGGCCAGCGCAATCAGCGGCCGCTCCCTGGAGCAGATCAGCAGGGCGATCTGGCCCATGGTCATCATTCTCGTCGCCGTGCTTCTGATCTGCACCTATTTCCCCTGGTTTGTCATGGTCCTGCCGAAGGCCTTCATGGGCGTGCAATAGAAGACGCCTTTTCCTCTATGATCCGGGGTCGTGTCAAAAATCTTTCGATTTCTGCATTGCCGGAAGCCGTTCCGGCCGTGCATGGCGCACATCCACCTGGAGAATGGCCGCCTCGAGGAGTTCCGGTTCGATGGAACGACGTGGGCGACGACGATCCCGGTTCGGGACATGAACCCCTCATCCGATTCCATGAAGCGCCAATCCGCCGGACGGAACGGCAATTCCAGCCGCCACGTCGTTATTGTCTCCGGTTTTCTAAAACCATGCTATCTCCGGATGGACGGGTGACGACGCCGGCGAAACGTCCTGCAGGGTGGACCGGCTTTCAGAATATTGGAGCTACTCTTTTAAGAGTGGTGGTCGAAGCCGTAGGTTTTGTTTTTTAGCAGACCATCAAGACGCCTTCCTGAAAGGTATTTTCCCATTTTTGTGTTATTTCACGGGATTTCAGGTAATAATCACAAAACTGTTTGGGGGAATGAACCCGTTGTTGCAAGTGAGGATAGATTTTGGCGACGGATGCAGAAGCTCAGACACAGCTGACAAGGAAGCGATACAACCGGATTGCCTGGTTCTATGACCGAATGGAGTCCCTTCCGGAGGTCTTCTTTTCCGGGTGGAGAGGGCGACTCCTGGCCCGGGCACAGGGAAAAATACTCGAGATCGGAGTCGGAACCGGCAAGAATTTCCAGTATTATCCTGCCGGTGCCGACGTCACGGGGGTCGACATTGCCGACCGGATGATTACTATAGCTAAAAGGAAGGCCGCCGAACGCGGGCTGCCTTTCCGGCTCGAGGAGGGAGACGCGCAGGACTTGGCCTGGCCGGACGACTCCTTTGACACGGTCGTGGCGACATTCTTATTTTGCTCCGTTCCGGATCCGGTGAAGGGCCTCCGGGAGCTCCGCAGGGTTGTCAAGCCCGATGGCAGGGTCCTGCTCCTGGAGCACGTGCGGATCGACGGGCCGTTGATGGGCCGGCTGATGGACTGGCTGAATCCGCTGGTCGTCCGCATCGTGGGGGCCAACATCAACCGGCGGACGGTGGACAACGTGAGGGCCGCGGGCTTCGTGATCGAGGAGATGGAGCATCTGGGGCCGATGAAGATGGTCAAGATGATGATCGCCCGTCCGGACAAGGCGCGGTCTGATGAAGGAGGGAAGCCATGATCAGCTACGGATTCACAAAGGAATCGAGCCTCCCGTTCGAGAAGGTCCGGGAGGCCGTCACCGAGGAACTTCAAAAGGAAGGCTTCGGAATCCTCACGGAGATCGACCTCCGGGAGAAGTTCAAGGAGAAGCTCGGTGTCGACTTCAAGAGATACGTGATCCTTGGGGCCTGCAATCCACCGAATGCGTACAAGTCCGTTCAGGCGGAGGAGAACATCGGGCTGATGCTACCTTGTAACGTGATCATCTATGAACGGGGAAACAGGACGGTCCTGTCGATCGTCAGGCCGACGGTGGCTATGCAGATGATCGACAACGTGGAGTTGAAGTCCATTGCCGAACTCATTGAGAAAAAACTGAAAAATGTCTTCGATGCGGTTCCATAGGAGGCAGCCATGAAGATCTTGCGTTTTCCGGTTCTATTGCTCCTTATTGCCGGCCTTACGGCTTGTGCTGCGGATTATCCCTACGGTCCGGGGGGTGGCTGGGGACACATGATGTATTACGGTTATGGAGGAGGGTTTATGTGGATCCTGTTTCTCGTCGCAATCGGCGTCCTGGTCTACTTCATCGTCCGGAACGCCAAGACAGGAGGGAGTGCGGGGGAGCCGGGGGAGACCCCCCTCGACATCCTGAAGAAGCGCTATGCCAGGGGTGAAATCACAAAGGAGGATTTCGACCGGATGAAAAGGGACCTTTCTGAGTAGACGGCTGACAGAGACAGGGAAGAAGTTTTGAGAAAGGAGGAAGGCATGAAAAAGAGCGCGATCTTGATCGGGTTTGTCCTATTAACAATGCTCATTGCCTTGCCGGCGATGTCCCAGCCACGCTGGGGCTATGGGCAGGGATATGACAATGAAGGCAGTTACGGCGGGCCTTGGATGGGACGGGGCTGGGGACCGGATTATGGAATGGGCCACGGCGAAATGATGGGGTATGGGGTGTATGCCTACGTACCGCAGAAACTCCCGGTTCCCAAAAGCAAGGAGTGGATCGTCAAACTAAGGGAGATCCTTGCACTGGAGCGACTTTCCTACGAACAGTACGCAACAGACGCAGACAAATACAACACGTACATGCCCTACCGGATGGTCATTCCCCAGGAGCAGGACCATGTGATGACGATTGAGCGTCTATTCGCCGCCTACAGTCTCCCCGCAGACGGGAAGCCCGCAGCGGTAAAAGACACAAAGAGCCTTGAGGACGCCTACCAGCTGTGTGTGAAAATGGAACGCGACCTGATCCCGCGTTACGAATGGCTGATTCGGAACGCGGAGGACCGAGACACAGCAGGTGTCCTTAATGAACTCTTGATCCAGACGCGTTACCACCTTGCCATGTTCGAGCATGCCCTGCAAGTTGGGGGTTGGCATGGTAGAGGGCCGCGGGGCTGGAGAGGTCGGGGCCCTGGCATGATGTGGGGTTGGTAAAAGGTTTTCTTGCAAGTGAGGAAAACAAGGACTGGTTTGCATAACCCTGTTTCCCTGAAGGAACGGGGTTTTTTCATTGTGGGAGAAACTACGTCCCTTGGCTTGGTATTTGAAGGTTCCCTGTAAAAACGCTGGAAAGGAGAGCGCCATTTAAAAAAAGTTCCGGTTGGCAGTTGTCAACGGTCAGGATCCGGACGGTACACAAAATGCACATGGGATCCACCAGTCAAGGAAGCGGAAATGGATCACGAAGGAAGGTCGCAGGACATGCATGAAAGTCACGGTGGCCCTGATATGGAACGGCACCAGATGCATAAAGGCCATGAGGCCCACGAAGGAATGCGGGCTCCGGACCACCGCGGGCATGAAATTCACGGCAGAAAAGGGCACGCCGGCCATCATGCCCACATGGTCGCTGAGTACCGGAAGCGCTTCTGGGTCTCCCTGGCCGTGACCATCCCCATCATGCTTTTGTCCCCCATGATCCAGTCTTTTCTCGGGTTCAGGGAGGGGGCAAGATTTCCCGGTAACGCTTACATCCTCTGGGCCCTTTCTTCGGCCGTTTTCTTTTACGGCGGCTGGCCGTTTCTGAAAGGCATCCATGAAGAACTGGCCAAGAAAGAGCCCGCCATGATGACCCTGATCGCCGTGGCGATTACGACAGCTTACACGTACAGCAGTGTTGTCGTGTTCGGGCTGAGAGGCAAACTGTTTTTCTGGGAGCTTACCACGCTGATCGACATTATGCTTCTGGGCCACTGGATTGAGATGAAATCCATCATGGGGGCCTCACGCGCCCTGGAGAAATTGGCACAGCTCATGCCCTCCACCGCCCACAAAGTCGCGCCCGACGGCTCCACCCGGGAAGTATCCCTAGGCGAGTTGAAGGTAGGAGACAGGGTCCTCATCAAACCCGGTGAGAAGATCCCCGCGGACGGCGACGTGATCGACGGGGAGACATCCGTGAACGAGGCCATGCTCACCGGGGAATCGAAACCGGTCATCAAACAGGCAGGAGGACGGGTCATCGGCGGTTCGATCAACGGCGAGGGATCCATTACCGTCGAGATCCAGAATACCGGCGGGGAGTCCTTTCTCTCCCAGGTTATCGAGCTTGTCCGGCAGGCCCAGGAAAGCAAATCCAGGACCCAGGATCTGGCGAACCGGGCGGCCCTCTGGCTGACAATCACCGCCCTCGGCGGGGGGACCATCACCCTGTTCATCTGGCTGGCCATCATGCACAGTGATTTTTCCTTTGCACTCGAGCGAATGGTCACCGTCATGGTGATCACGTGCCCTCATGCCCTGGGGCTCGCAGTCCCCCTGGTCGTCGCCGTTTCCACGGCACTCGCGGCCGGGAGCGGTCTCCTGATACGGAACAGGGCTGCATTCGAAAAGGGGAGAAACATCCAGGCCATCATCTTCGACAAAACGGGGACCCTGACTCAGGGGAAATTCGGCATCACCGACACGATTGTCTTTTCAGACGACATCGAAGAAAGGGAACTCCTCAAGTTCGCCGCTTCCGTGGAAGCGCGCTCGGAGCACCCCATCGCGCAGGGAATCGTCTCATCCGTGAAGGAATCCTCTCCTGTTGAGGGTTTCAAGGCCATTCCCGGCAAGGGGGCGGAAGGACAAGTCGAAGGCATAGAGGTGAAAGTCGTCAGCCCCGGCTATCTCAGGGAAAACGGAATCAGCGTGAAGGATGAAAGGATCGAAAAGCTCAGTTCCCAAGGGAAGACCGTGATCTTTGTCATGGTGGATGGAACGCTCAAAGGCGCCGTTGCCCTTGCCGATATCATCCGGCCCGAATCGAGAGAAGCTGTTTCAAGGCTCAAGGAGATGGGCATCCGCTGCATGATGCTTACCGGGGACAACAGGCTCGTGGCCAAATGGGTTTCCGACGAGATCGGGCTGGACGAATACTTCGCCGAAGTGCTGCCACAGGAAAAGGCCGAAAAAGTCAAGCAAGTTCAGTCCCGGGGCCTGATTGTCGCCATGACCGGAGATGGTGTAAATGACGCCCCGGCACTCGCACAAGCCGACGTTGGGATCGCCATCGGCGCAGGCACAGACGTGGCGGTGGAGACGGCGGATATCGTCCTCGTAAAAAGCAATCCCCTGGATGCCGTTGCGATCCTCGGACTCTCACGCGCGACCTACAGGAAGATGGTCCAGAACCTCGCCTGGGCCACAGGCTACAACACCTTCGCTATTCCCCTGGCGGCCGGTGTGCTTTACAAATTCGGCATCCTCCTGTCTCCCGCCATGGGCGCGGTTCTCATGGCCTTGAGCACGGTCATCGTGGCGATCAATGCGCGGTTTCTGAGGGTGTCCAGGTGAACAGTGGCAAAGCGAATAGCTTCTGCTGCCACCCCTCCAGAAGCTATCTCAGTTGATGGGAACCAACACTCCCCCAATATTTGTAGGTGAAATCAGATCAGGGACATACTCCCAAGAGACGTCACAGGAAGCATCTCCCTTATGGCTTGGACGACGCGGAAGCCGCTCAAGGATCGATGATTACTGGATGTCTTCGCGGGCAGGTTCCATAGATCGCAACGTCACCGATATCCCGCCGCCCGGACCTGGCGGAGCGTCGGGATTCCTTCCCGGCCGCCGAGGCGGCGGCTCACCCTTGCGGCGGCCCAGGCGCCGAAGTCGAGGGAGCGTGCGTGCTCCCAGCCGTTCAGGAGGCCATAGACGAATCCGGCGTGGAAGACGTCGCCGCAGCCCGTGGTGTCCACCGCCCTGGCCGGCCAAGCGGGCTTGCGGACGATCCGGCCGTCGAGGAGGGCGGCGTATCCCTCCGCGCCCAGGGTGACAGCGACGAGACCCGGCCCCAGGGCCGCCATCCGCTTCAGGGCCTCCCCGGGGAAGTCGTCCCCCGCCAGGGCACGGCCGAAGGTCTCCGAGGCGATGAAGCAGTCGCTTCGCCTCGCCAGGTCCAGCATTCCCTCCCGGAGCGTCCCGGCGTCGACCACGACGGGGATTCCCGCCTTCCGGGCCTCGTCCGCGGCGAACAGGGCCGACTCGATGAACAGGCCGTCGGTGTGAAAGGCATGGGCCCGGAGGAGCCTCTCCAGGTCCACTTCTTCAGGACGGAGGGGATCGCCGGTGGGGCGCTGCCAGAAGATGGTGCGGCGGCCTTTCCGGGCCGGCTCGGCGAAGATGAAGGCCTGCTGGGAGAGGGCGCCGGGGCGTGTGACGAGGCCTGCCGTGTCGATGCCCTCGGCAAGGAGGGACGCGCGGATGGCATCGCCGGCCGTGTCGTCGCCGACGACCCCCGCGAAGGTGCAGGCGACCCCCCACCGGGACAGGGCCGCCAGGGCCGTGGCGACGGGACCGCCCCCCTGGACGGTCAGCCCGGAAAACTCGCATTTCACATCCGGCGGCGGGTAGGCCGCGATCCTCCCCAGGGCATCCAGGGAGCACTGCCCGAGGCCGAACACGCGGTGCTGCGGGGAGGTCGCTTTCCGTCTCATCTGTGAACGGTCAGAGGGGCGGTTCCTGCCGGGCCGGCGCCTCCCGGCCGTTGTTCACGGCGGACAGGGCAAGATCGCATTCCCGGCGGATGTAGTCCGGCATGGAGTTGCGGGAGGCATGGGTCAGGATCTCCTCCGCCCAGGGCTCCCGGATCGTCCCGAGGGAGCGGAGCAGGAGGACTTCCTTGTAGGTCCGCGGGGGATAGACTCGCTGCACGGTCTTCCTCTCCGGGTAGAAGTACCGGCTGTAGCCCTTGCGGACGGTCCTCCCGTAGACGTTGACGGTGACGGCCACGGTGTCGTTGATGTTTTCCATCTGGTGGATCCCGTCGTCCAGGGGGCGCACCACGGTGATCTCCCGGGGCATGAGGATGCGGTCCGCCGTCTCCTCCAGCTCGGCAAACCCCTCGACGGTCCCGTCGTCGAGGCGGCGGAATTTCCGCTCCCGGATCTTGTTGATGTAGGACCCGACGATTCCCCAGGCGCCGTGGTCGTGGACCGTGTCCATGGAGCCGGGTTCCCAGATGTAGGCCAGGATCTGGAACGAGCCGTCGGGATGGCGGTGGAGGGTGATCTCGTTGGGCCAGAGGGAGGGCTTCTGCTCGGCCAGGAGCGCCCGGTCCGTCAGGAGCCGGTCGATGAACTCGGCGAACCACTCGCGGCGGCCCAGGAGCTCCGTCAGGAGAAGTCGCCCCTCGCGAAGGACGGTCGCCGTGTCCTGCTCTGCTTCGAGGAGGCTGTGAAAGAGGGAGTTGAACTCGGTCAGATTCATGGTCAGCGAAACCTCCGTTGTTGTTCTGTTCCCGGCGGTCCGCACCGGGGCGGTCCGGACCGTGCGGTCCCGGCGTTTCTCCTCAAGGGGTCCCGTACCGGCGGACGTGGGTCCAGGAGCGGTATCGCGGATCGTCCGGATCCGCCGCCAGCGCTTCAGCCTCCTGGCGGTACTTCTTCATGGCTCCTTTTTCCCGGTAGAGCTTGCGGTCTTCCCCGATGGGGCAAACCTTCGTGCAGATCCCGCATGGGTAGCAGCGGCGGCGGGTCAGCTCCTCCGCCATCTCCAGGCAGGCCGGCATGTTGTAGTCACCGACGACCCGGTCCTTCCGGAGGGTGATGGCCTTCTTGGGACAGCAGTCGGCGCAGGCGCCGCAGCGGATGCAGAGGTCCTTTTCCAGGGGGGTGTCGGCAGGCAGGTCGGCCGCCGTGAAGACCGAGACGAAGCGGACCCGGGGACCGAAGGCCGGCGTCAGGAGGCAGTGGCTCGCCCCGACGGTTCCCAGGCCGGCGTAGTACGCCGCCATGACGTGGCTGAAGGCCGCCACGGGCCGCTCATGGAAGGGCTTCAGGCTGCTGAAGCCGTCCCGGGGAAAAAAGTAGGAGGCCACCCCCAGGCGGTTCAGGAGCATGGTGAGATCGTAGGCCAGGAGGTCCAGCTTCCGGTTGACCGTGCGGTACAGTTCCATGTGGACGATGGAGGGTGTCGTCTCCACCATGGGCAGGGGCATTCCGAGGCCCAGAACGACAACGCTCCGGGCGGGCGGCCACAGGGCGGCGGGGCGGAAGTCCGGCGGGACGCGGCCGTCCTTGTCCCAGCGGTCCGCGGGGGCGATGCCCACCAGGTCGGCGCCGGCATCCCGGCTGAATGCGATGATCTTTTCTCTCAGGGCCTGGGGATCCACGGGGAAGTCTCGATTTCAGGAAGTCTCGATTTCCGTTGCAATCCGGGGAACTCTAATCTATTTTGCCTGCGGTGTAAACGTCGAAGTCCCATTCCTGAAGAAACCGGGCCGATCCCATGATTCCCATCCGCGACTCCGTCCGTTCCCGCCGCTTCCCGGCCGTCAACACGGTCCTGATCGTGCTCAACGTCGCCTTTTTCCTGGTGGAGGTCGCCCAGGGAGAGGCCCTGGAGACGTTCCTCCTGACCTGGAGCCTGGTGCCGGCCCGGCTCACCAATCCCTCCCTGTCGGCTTACTTTTCCTGGTTCCACCAGGCATCGACCTTCGTCACCTACATGTTTCTCCACGGTGGCTTCTGGCACCTGCTGGGCAACATGTGGTTCCTCTACATCTTCGGCGACAATGTGGAGGACCGGCTCGGGCATCCCCGGTACCTGCTGTTCTACCTCCTCTGCGGAATCGCCTCGGGGGTGATCCATTTCATCTCGGCACCGGGATCGCCGATGCCCACGGTGGGTGCCAGCGGGGCCATCGCCGGCGTCATGGGGGCCTATCTCGTCCTCTATCCCCGGGCGCGGGTCCTGACGTTGATCCCGATCATCATCTTTCCCTGGTTCGTCGAAATCCCGGCCTTTGTCTTCCTGGGGATCTGGATCCTCGTCCAGTTCCTGAGCGCCGCCCTGACGGCGGGCCAGGCCTCGGGCGTGGCGTGGTGGGCCCACGTCGGCGGATTCATTGTGGGAATTGCGTTCCTGAAAATCATACTTTGGCTTCCGGAGACCGGCATGTCCAGAAAGATGGGCGAGGCCACCGTCCGGGAGCGCAGCCCGCGCCTGCAGAGAACCGGCGCCCTGGAGAGGGAAGGGGAGGGGAATCTCCTGGGCGTCCTGGAGATCACTCCCCGGGAGGCCCGGGAGGGAACGAAAAAGGTCGTGACGGTCCCGAGCGGCATCCGGGACCGGCTCATCCGGGTGGCCGTGCCGCCGGGCGTCCGGGACGGGACGGTCCTGCGCCTTCAGGGAGGAGGGGTACCGGGAGAGGCAGGCGGACGAGGCGATCTCTTCCTGACGGTGCGCGTTTCCTGAAACGCTGCCACCGGCGGTGCGTTTTCAGCCATCCGCTTTCTTGTAGAAATCCGGGTACAGCTTCTGTGCGCATTCCGGGCACAGGCCGTGGCTGAACGACACGTCGATGCGCTGTGACAGGTAAGCCTCCAGCTGGTTCCAGCTTCCCTCGTCGTCGCGGATTTTTTTGCAGCTTGCGCAGATTGGAATGAATCCGGCAATCGTCTTGATCTCTTCCCTGGCCGTCTTCAATTCGTGATTGATCCTCTGGCCGTTGAGAATGATCAGCCCGATGTCCACAATCACGTACACCTCGAGTCCGACGAGAATCACCACCTGGTTGATCAGGCCCACGGACAGGACCTCGGCGGGTTCCTGCGGGCCCATGAAAGTGGAGACGGCCCGCAGGATCGGAAAAACGGAGCAGAAAATGAAAAACCAGGAGAACGTCATGTCTCTTCCGGGAATAACAGCAGGGAGGTGCCTGTAAAGGATATATGCGGCCAACAGACAGAGGGACGCCTGGACCAGCGAATAGACGATCACCCGGAGGGGATAGCTGGGCCACAGGTACGTGAAACAGAGGATGAAGACAAGAAACAGGGCCATCGTCGCGGCATAGGACCTGTTCCGCGGATTCCGCGTCGCAAACAGGCTGAGTCCGCTGGTAATCAGCATCATGGCGGCCAGCAGCAGGACATCGGCAACGATGATGCTCAAAACGTCCGTTATGATATTCCGCTGGCTGATCAGAATCATGCCCGCGGCATTGAGCAGGGATGCAAAGGTCCAGCGCAGGAAACCGGGGTAGGTCTGCTGGTGTTCCCAGATGTAAAGCATGCAGAAGAACAGGACCAGGGACGTGAACCCCGAGACGAAGATCAGCGTGCGCATATCGAGTGGATCCATGATGGGTTCCTCGCTTTGGCGGCCTGCCGCCCGCCGTTTCCGGATCGTTCGGGCCGCCGGGTGAACGACCTGCCGGCAGCATGGAAAACGCTGGTCTGCACACGCGGAGTTTAGTAGACTCCCGGCGCGGTGCGGGACGCGGAAGTCTTTCCGGGAAAAGCCCGGTCGAACCGGGGTCCGGCCGCCGGTTTCAGGGTCCGGATCAGGCGGCGGGCGCTCTTTTCCAGGTGGCGATGTATTCCCGTCCGGGAGCCTCCGGCGGGGACGCCTCGACGGCCCACTGCCCGTCCAGTCCGAGTTCCCGGGCCGCCGCCTCGAAGTGGCACATGGCGATGCCCAGGTCGACGTTCTGGAGACGGATGCCGCCGGGGAAATCTCCGTACCGGGGCGTCCGTTTCAGGAACAGGTGGTGATCCGCTCCCCGGCGGAGGATGCGCCAGGGCTGTTTGTTCGACGCTGACGGCCCGAGCCGGACGCATTCGAGCACCGGCACCCAGGGGCCTGCCGCGTCGCGGTCGAGGGACCGGTCCCAGGTCTCGCTGAAGAAAAGATCGCCCCAGGGCATGCGTTTGTCCGAAGAGGCGGTAAAACGGAAGATCCGGTCCGTCAGGGTGCGCTTTCCCGCCGGGTAGCCCACCGGCGTCACGGCCGGGATGATTTCGTCCTCCGTGAGGTTCATGGCGGAGGCGAAGCCGCTCCGGCTGAAGGTGCCGCCGAGCCAGCAGGTTCCAAGGTTCTGCTCCGTCGCGCGGAGGATCATCGTCTCCATGGCGTGGCCGAAGTCTTCCATGGCGCGCGCACCCGCCATCACCGCGCCGGCGAGGAACGTCCTGGCGCCCCGGATCACGCCGTAGGTCCCCAGCCGGGCCTGTCCGGGATCCCCCCCGTCGAGGTCGAGCAGGGTGAAGCGGACCCGGTTTCCGAAAGGCGTCCGGCGGACCTCCGCCAGGGCCTGCCGAAGCGATTCGGTGTCCATCGGTTCGAGGGGACGGCCGTCAAAGGAGCGGCAGGAAACGCGCCTGCCGACGATCTCGATCACGGATTCCATGACAACCCCGGTGAAGTTCGGCGTCCCCGGGCCGCCGGACCTCCCGGAACAGACCGGGGAGGGCGATTCGCGGGCATGCCGGATAAAGCCGAAAGAAAACGATACTTTCCTATCATCCTCTGCATTTCCTTTGCCGTTTTCATGGTACGCCTGGACGGCTACATCGTCAACATCTCCCTGCCGACCATCGCCCGGTACTTCAAGGTAGGCACCGGCGAGGTGTCGTGGATTGTTCTGGCCTACCTCCTGGTCATGACCGGCTGCATGCTGATTCTCGGCAAACTCGGCGACCGGTTCGGGCTGAAGCGGATCTTTCTTTTGGGCTATCTCGTCTTTTCCGTCTCTTCGCTGTTCTGCGGCCTGGCCCCGACCATCCACGCCCTCGATCTTTCCCGCGCCGTCCAGGGGATCGGCGGCGCCATGATGATCGTCAGCGCCTTTGCGATCGTTTCCCGGCTCCTTCCGGAGCATCTCACCGGCTGGGCCTTCGGGGTCTGCTCCTTTGCCAACTCCCTGGGCATCATGGTCGGCTCCCCCCTGGGGGGCTTCATCACGGGGTTTTTCTCCTGGCAGTGGATCTTCCTCATCAACGTTCCCATCGGGTTTGCGGCCCTGTTCCTGGCCTGGAAGATCCTGCCGGCCATCGAGCCCGACCGCGGCGCCGGCGCCAAGGCCCCCTTTGACGTCTCCGGCTCGGTCCTGAGCTTCCTCTTTTTCACCACGCTTGTCTACGGATTCAGCATGGGCCAGGAGGAGGGCTGGGATTCGCCCCTGATCGTCGGCTCCTTCGCGTTGTCCGCCGTGTCCCTGGGGGCTTTCTGGGTGCGCGAAAAGCGGGCCGCCGACCCGGTCCTGCGATTCAGCCTGCTGGCCCGGCGGGATTTCGGATCCGCCGTCGTGACCACCTTTCTTGCGATGATGCTCCTGGCGGGCGGGAACTTCCTGATGCCGTTCTACCTGGAGCTGGCGAAGGGTCTCGCGCCGGAGGCCGTGGGCGCCGTCATCATGATCTATTCGATCGTGTACATGCCCGTCGGACCTTACTCGGGACGCCTCTCGGACCGCGTTGACCCGGCCCGAATCTGCGTCGGCGCGACGCTCCTGTGCCTGGCGACCTGTCTCTTCTTCGCCTTCACCCTGTCCCGGCCGGGGCTGCTGCCGCCGATCCTGTTCCTGGTGCTTCTGGCGGTGTCCTACGGCTTCTTCTTCGCCTCGAACAACCACCTGGTCATGAGCCTTGCTCCCCGGGAGTCCCAGGGCGTCGCCTCGGGCCTGTACACCACCGTCATGAACATGGGCATGCTCCTGGGGATCTGCCTGTTCGAGACGGTCTTCTCGGGGACGCTCCCGGAAGGGGTCTCCATCCGCCACCTGACCCGGGAGCAGGCCATCCTGGTCTCCGGCCCGCTCCTCGATGCCTTCCGGAACGCTTTCCTGGCGGGCGGCGCCGTGTGCGCCCTGGCGTTTCTCTCCTCCCTGCTGACGCTTCGCGCCAGGCGGACCCCCGAAAGATAGGCCCCCCGGGACATGTCCGATTTTTTGCGCGAAACGATCGGCCCTGTTTTTAAGCCGATGGAATGTGAACCTGGCGGGTAAGGTGGTGCTCCTCGCCGAGACGGCGGGCCAGGCTCATAAAGGCGTCCGGCAGCGGCAGGTCCCGGTCCATCTGCAGAATTCCCAGATCCCGCGCCTGAACGAGAAGCCGCGTATCGTCCGATCCCTCCCGGCTGTCGCAGAGAAACTGGATCCTGAGCGCATCCGTGAGGGGGATCTTCATGTCCGGAAAATCCGATGCGATCCGCCCCATCTCTTCCCGGATCTGCGACCGGTTGTCCCGGGCGAAGGTGAGAAACGGCTCTTCCCGGTTCGGCGTCCCGAACAGCTCGTTGACGACGGCGCCGGCCAGCCTGCTCGCCTGCTCGTCCTCCAGGGACGGATCCCTTTCGGTGAGCTCCTCCTTGAGGACCCGGTAGAGCACCATCTTGATCACGTGAATCCCCTCGCGAAGGATGGGGACGATCTTGCTTTCCGCGTTCATGAATCCATCCCGGCAGATTTTCCCGGTTCTTATCACGGGAGGCGCCTGCGCACAATCCCGGCGGATCGTGGAAGACCGGAAAAAACGGGTCCTGTTCATGATGCTGCACGGCAAAACGGACTGGACCCGTTTTTCGTGCTTGACGGAAGGGAAGGATTTCTATATCTCGTATACAAGATAAGTAAAGGAGGCCGTTCCGTGTCATACGAACATGTGATCCTGTTCATCCTGGCGAAGGCCAACCAGCGGGTCCACAGCCGCTTCAAGCCCATGTTCCAGCGCTACGGCCTGACGCCCATGCAGTCCCTTGTTCTCACGGCCCTGTTTGAAGACGAGGGGCTCCCGGTCGGGGAGATCGGGAGGCGGCTCGTCCTGGACAGTGCCACCCTGTCGGGCGTCCTGGACCGGCTGCAGGACAGCGGCTGGCTCGTCCGGAGCACCCCCGACGGGGACAGGAGGGTCACGAACCTCCACCTGACACAGAAGGCCCTGGGTATCAAAGACGCCATGTTGAAAGACGTCGAGGCCATGAACCGGGAGGTCCTTTCCGTTTTCAAGCCGGAGGAGAGGCTGCTCCTGGAGCGGATGCTGAAGGACCTGTGGCGTTGAACGGCTTCGCCATGAAAGATTGTATGCAAGATAAATGACCGTGCGGAAAACGGGACACGGAAAGGAGGCGGCATGAGAACGGAAAACGGCAGTTCCTCCAGCATTGCGGATCGGGAAGCGGTCCTGGCGGATGGAACGGACTACGAGCGGATCTTCCATCCGCGCCGGGTGGCCGTGGCGGGGGTCTCGCCCGGCGGCGGCATCGGCTTCGGCACGCGGTACCTGACGTCTCTCCTGGCCATGGGCTTCGAGGGGGAGGTCTTCCCCGTCAACCCGAAGGGCGGGGAGATCGCCGGGCTGAGCATTTATAAAAACGTCGAGGACATTCCCGGTGAACTGGACCTGATCGTCATCGCCGTGGCCGCGGAGGCGGTCCTCCCGATCCTCGAGGCGGGCCGCCAGAAGGGGGCCGCCGGGGCCGTCATCATCACCTCCGGGTTCCGGGAGCTGGGAACCGCTGAGGGAATCGCCCGGGAGGAGGAGGTCCGGCGGATCGCCGATTCGGGAATCCGGGTGATCGGGCCCAACTGCTTCGGCATCTACTGCCCGAAGAGCGGCCTCACGTTCTTCCCGAATCCGGACCTGTCCCGGGAGAGCGGTCCCGTCGCCTTCCTGTCCCAGAGCGGCGGCCTGGCCAGCGACTTCATGATGACAGGCATGTGGACGGGACTGCGCTTCAGCAAGGTCGTCAGCTTCGGGAACGGAGCGGACCTCCGGGAGGCGGAGCTCCTGCGCTACCTGGGCGAAGACCCGGAGACCGGGGTCATCGCCATGTACGTGGAGGGTGTCCGGGACGGCGACGAGTTCCTGGAGGCGCTGAAATTCGCCGCCGGGAGGAAGCCCGTCGTGATCCTCAAGGGAGGCCTGTCGTCGGCGGGCGGCCGGGCCGTGGTCAGCCACACGGCGTCCCTGGGCGGGAGCCGGGTCATCTGGGAGTCGGTCCTCCGGCAGGCCGGGGCGGTCCAGGTCCGGGACCTGCAGGAGATGGCCCAGGCCTGCCTGGCCTTTTCTATGCTCCCCGGCAGGGCCTACCGGGGCCTGTCCTTCACCGGCGGGGGAGGGGCCCTGGGCATCGCCGCCTGCGACGCCGCGGAAGCCTTCGGTCTTGAGGTCCCGCCCCTGGGGGCGGAGGCAAGAAACCAGGTCGAATCCCTACTGCCCAAGTCCGGGGCCAGCGGGGCGAATCCCATCGACGTGGCGAACCCCTATACGCCCCCGGCACTCCTGGAGAAGGTGTTCCGCGCCGCCGCCGGGGACGGCCGGATCGACCTCCAGGTTCTGATCCTGCTGGCCCACCATTTCAAAGGACTGGCCCTGGACCAGGGGAAAGCGATCGAGGAAGCGTTTCCCTACCGGGAACTGGCCGACCGGCTGCACTCCGTGGCCGCGGAGACGGGCAAGCCCGTCGCCGTCGTCCTGCCGAACGCGAAGCGGGGTCTGCCCGACATGGACGTCGTGGAGGTTCATGCGAAAGTCCGGCAGGCCCTCCTGGAGAAGGGAGTGCCCGTCTTTGACGAAACCGGGGAGGTCATGCGGGCCGTCGGGCATGTCAATCGATTTTATGGGCGCTATTACGGGAAGGGGGTGGCGTCATGAACCGGGAGCAGGCTGTGAAGATCCTCGAGGGCGCCCTCGGCAAGGGGCGCAAGGTCCTGTCGGAGTACGAGTCAAAACAGATTCTCAAGGCCTGCGGGATTCCCGTGACCCGGGAGGTCCTCGTGGACCATGAGAACGATGTTCCGCAAGCGGCGGCGGAGATCGGATATCCGCTGGTGATGAAGGGCTGCTCCTCCGAGATCGCCCACAAGACGGAAAAGGGCCTGATCCGTGTGGACATCCGGACGAAAGCGGAGGCCCAGGCGGCCTTCCGGGAGATCCGGCACGGCATGGCCGGGCACGCGGGCGGTGTCCTGGTCCAGGAGATGGTCAAGGGGCGACGGGAGCTCGTCATGGGAATGACCCGGGACAGCCAGTTCGGGCCCTGCGTCATGTTCGGCCTCGGCGGCATTTTCACGGAGATCCTCCGGGACATCGTCTTCCGCAAGGCCCCTTTCGATAGGGAGGATGCCGAGGCGATGATGCAGGAGATCCGGGCCCGCGCGATCCTCGACGCAGTCCGGGGCATGGAGGCGGCGGACCGCGACCGCCTCGCCGACATGCTGATCCGGCTGGGACGGATCGGGCTCGATTTCGAATCCGTCCAGGAGATCGACCTGAATCCCGTGATCCTCTCCGGGAAAGACCCCGTTGTCGTGGACGCCCTGATCGTCCTTGCCTGAGCTCCCTCCAGAAAGCCGGACACCGGAAGCGGATCCCGCCTCCGGCGTCCGGCCGGCGCCTTGAAGCCCGGCCCTCCGGCCGAATCGCCGATCCGGCGAAAAATCGGCCACGATTCCCCTTCTGAAAATTCATAGGATGTGCAATCCCGTCATCCGGCACTCAACATGTTGCGGCGGCTGCGCAACATTTGGTGCAACGGAGGCCGCAATCGGAAACGGCAAATCCGAATCATAAGTGAAATCCTATCGATAGAACATGACCGCCGGTTGGCACCCCTCTTGCAAAAAATATCCTGATCACCGCGGAAGCCGCCGCGACGTCCACCTGCCGCAACCTGCATGCGAACCGCCTGTCCCGGGTTCCGGAAAGCCGTCATGGGATTCGAAGAAAGACGACAACGGGAGAAAGACAGCCGCAGAAACGCCATCCTCAAGACGGCCCGAAAGCTGTTCCTGGAAAAGGGCTTCAAGAACGTCACGGTGGAGAGCATCGCCAGGAAGGCCGAGTTCAGCAAGGGGTCCATCTACCTCTACTTCTCCGGGAAAGAAGAGATCTACACCCACATCCTGCTCGTGGAGATCGGAAAATTCCGGACGAAAATCGACGCGATCTTCGACGAGGGAGGCGAGGCGTCGGCGATTCTCCGGAAAACCGCCGACCTCTATGTCGATTTCTTCCTCGCCGAGCCCGAGCTGTTTAGGATCCTGATGACGTTCATGCTTCACAGCGACCAGCGGGAGTCTTCTTCGGACCTCAACCGGCAGTTGATCCGGACGACCAATTCCGCCGCCGACGGCATCGAGAGGATCTTCCGCCACGGCATCGACAGGGGTGAGTTCCACCCGGGGCTCCGGCTGCGGGCGATCCGCAACGCCGCCTGGGCTCTCCTGAACGGGGCCATATCGCTGCACCTGTACACGGGACCGGAGTACGGAAGGAGGGACCGCATCCTGTCCACCATTCACGCCATGCTGGGTGTGTTCATCGAAGGACTGAAAAGGGAGTCACCGGGGCATCCTGCAGCAGCAGGGGACAATCCGCGGGTCCCGCGCTGAGACCGGCGGACCGGCGGCTCCGGGACGCGATCAAACCGGAAAACCATTTTTACGAAAGAGGAGGTTCCTGAATCATGGGCAATTCACTGGTGAGCATGAGGGATCAGCAGTTTGTGCTCTTCGAGCAGCTCGGGATCGACAGGCTGTTCGCAAGCGAGAAGTTCAAGGATTTTTCCAGCGACGACATCCTGATGATGCTCAACGAGGCGGAGAAGATGGCCGTCAACACCATTCTTCCCACCTACGTGGAAGGAGACAAGGAAGGCTGCCACTTGAAGGACGGCAAGGTGACGACGCCGGCGTCGTTCAAGCCTGCATTCCGGAAGTTCGTCGAGGCCGGCTGGCTCTGCCCCACCAAGTCTCCCGACGTCGGCGGCCAGGGCCTGCCGATCTCCGTGGGCACGGCCCTGACGGAGGTGTTCGCCGCGGCCAACATCGCCTTCCTGATGTACAGCGGCCTCACCTTCGGGGCGGCGGGCCTCATCGAGCGCTTCGGGACGGAAGAGCAGAGGAACAAGTACATGCTCAAGATGTTCGCCGGGGAGTGGTGCGGCACCATGTGCCTCACCGAGCCGGGTGCCGGCAGCGACGTCGGCGCCCTGAAGACCACGGCCCGCCGGAATCCCGACGGAACGTTCAGCATCACCGGGACCAAGTGCTTCATCTCCGCGGGGGACCATGACCTGGCCCCGAACATCGTCCATCCCGTCCTGGCCCGGATCGAGGGGGATCCCCCGGGGACGCGGGGCATATCGATCTTCATCGTGCCGAAATACCGCGTCAATACCGACGGCAGCCTCGGGGAGCCCAACGACGTCAACACGGGCAACGTCGAGCACAAGATGGGCCTCAAGGGCAACGCCACCTGCACCCTGAACTTCGGCGAGGACGGAAAGTGCATCGGCGAGCTTCTCGGCAAGGAGCGGGAGGGGATGCGGATCATGTTTCACATGATGAACGAGGCACGCCTCGAGGTTGGCATGCAGGGCCTCGGCCACGCCTCCGCCTCCCTGGAGCACGCCGTCGCGTACGCCAAGGAGCGGATCCAGAGCACCCCGGTCTGGGAGATGAAGAACCCCGAAGCCAAGGCCGTCGCCATCATCGAGCACCCCGACGTCCGGCGCGACCTGCTGTGGATGAAGGCCTACGTGGAGGGGCTCCGGGCGCTGAACTACTTCACCGCCGCCTGCATGGACCGGGTGGAAGTGGCCGAGACGGAAGCGGAAAAGGATAAGTGGCAGGGCTTCGTGGAGCTCCTGACGCCGATCTGCAAGGCCTACTCCTCCGACCGCGGCTTCGAGGTCTGCGGCAAGGGCATCGACGTGTACGGCGGCTACGGCTACTGCCAGGAATACCCGGTGGAGCAGTACCTGCGGGACTGCAAGATCGCCAGCATCTACGAGGGGACCAACGGGATCCAGTCCCTGGACCTCGTGGGCCGGAAGCTGGGCATGCGCAAGGGCGCCAACATGATGAACCTGCTGGGCGAGATGGGCGCCACGGTCGCGAAAGCGAAGGGCAGCGAGGACCTGAAGCCCTATGCGGGCAGGCTGGAAGAGGCCATGAATGCCCTGATGGAGCTGACGATGACCTTCGCCTCCCTCGGCAAGAGCGGCAGTTTCCTGATCCCCGTTCTTTATGCGTCGCCGTTCCTGGACATCATGGGCGACGTGGTGACGGGGCACTTCCTCCTGCAGGCCGCTTCCATCGCCGAGGAGAAGCTCAAGACGATCTACGCGGAGGCGGGAGCGGAGAAATCGAAGGGCCGGCAGCGCGCCCTTGTTCGCGAGAACCGGGATGTGGCCTTCTACACCGGGAAGATCGCCAGCGCGAAGTTCTTCGCCTCGGAGATCCTGCCGACCATCAAAGGGCGGTGCGAGGCCATCAAGATCGGCGACAAGATCGCCCTCGAGATCGCCGACGAGTCCTTTTCGGTATAGGCGGCAAAAAAAGCAGTTCGCATTCGTTTTCGCACCATAAAAAAAAATGAATCGGACTTGTTTTCCCACACAAACTGCGACGGGCGCCGCCGCGACCAGAGACGGCATACGGCGGCGCCCTTCGGGAGATCACCACCAGAGGAGAGAAACCATGTCTTACCAGATCAAGAAAGCGGCAGTTCTCGGCGCCGGCGTGATGGGAGCCACCATCGCGGCCCACCTGACCAATGCGGGGATCGAGTGCGTCCTGTTGGACATCGTTCCCTTCGAGCTGACCGACGCGGACAAGGCCAAGGGCCTCACCGAAAAGAGCCCCGCCTGGCGGAACCGCTTCGCCGCGAACGGCCTGGCCGGCGTCACCAAGGCCAAGCCGGCGGCCTTCTTCGCGAAGAAAAACGCCTCCATGATCAAGATCGGAAACCTGGAGGACAACCTGAGTCTCCTGGCCGACGTCGACTGGGTCTGCGAGGTCGTTGTGGAGAACCTGAAGATCAAGCAGGAGCTCTTCGCCAAAATCGAGAAATACCTGAAGCCGGACTGCATCATCTCGACGAACACCTCCGGGATCCCCATCCGGGACATCACGGCGAAGTTCAGCCCCAAAATGAAGGAGCGCTTCCTGGGGACCCACTTCTTCAACCCGCCCCGGTACATGAAGCTCCTGGAGATCATCCCGGGCAAGGAGACGAAGAAGGACGTCGTCGATTTCATGACGCGCTTCTGCGAGGACGTCCTCGGAAAGGGCGTGGTCATCTGCAAGGACACACCCAACTTCATCGGGAACCGCATCGGCCTGTTCGACATCTCCAACGTCATCCACCTCATGATCGAGAAGGACATGAAGGTGGAGGCGATCGATGCCATCTTCGGCAAGGCCATGGGCCGCCCCGGCACGGCCATCTTCGGAACCATGGATCTCGTGGGCCTCGACACGGGCCACCACGTCATGAAGAACCTCTACGAGGCCGTCCCGGACGATGAGATGCGCGACTGGTTCCTGCCCCCCGACTGGTTGACGGCCATGATGGAGAAGAAGTGGCTCGGCAACAAGACCAAGCAGGGCATGTACAAAAAGACGAAGGACGAACGGGGTAAGAAGCAGAAACTGGTCGTCGACTGGAAGACGCTGGAGTACGGCGCCCCCGCCAAGGTATCCTTCGCGTCCGTCTCCGCGGCCAACAAGGCCGAGGGAGAGACGGCCGAAAAGATGAAGGTCCTCTTCAACGGCAAGGACGCCGCGGCGGAGTTCGTCCGCGAGTTCCTCTGCAACAACTTCATCTACGCGGCCAACCGGATTCCCGAGATCGCGGACCGGGTCCTGGAAATCGACAACGCCATGAAGTGGGGCTACAACCAGAAGCTGGGTCCCTTCGAGTCCTGGGACGCTGTCGGCGTGCGCGAGTCCGTCGAGGTGATGAAGAAGCTGAAGAAAAAGGTGCCCAAGAAGATCGAGGAGATGCTCAAGGCGGGCTGCGAGTCCTTCTACCTGAAGAAGGAGGACGGCCTGTACTATTACGACTTCGACAAGAAGGGCTATGTGAAGTTCGAGGAAAACCCGAAGATCATCCTCCTGCCCGCCCTGAAGGAGCGGCAGAAGGTCATCCGGTCGAACGGCAGCGCGAGCCTGGTGGACATGGGCGACGGCGTGGTCTGCCTCGAGTTCCACAGCAAGATGAACGCCATCGACGACCTGATGATCCACATGCTCACCGAGGGCTGCGACATCGTCGAGAAGGACTTCCTCGGCATGGTCGTGGGCAACCACGATCCCCGGGCCTTCTCCGCCGGCGCCAATGTCTTCAAGGTCCTGATCGCCATCCAGCGCGGCGCCTGGGACTTCGTGGAGGACTCCATCACGGGCATCCAGAGCGCCCTGATGCGCATGAAGTATCTCTCGAAGCCCGTGGTCACCGCCCCGGCGGGCCTGGCCCTGGGCGGCGGGTGCGAGATCGCCATGCACGGCGCCCGGTGCCAGCCCTGCGGCGAGACTTACATGGGCCTGGTCGAGGTCGGCGTCGGCGTCATTCCCGCCGGCGGCGGCTGCAAGGAGACGGCTCTGCGCCTCACCGAGGGCCTCCCGACGGGCGTCGTGGAGGGCGGACTCAACCTCCAGCAGTTCTACGCGAAGGCCTTCGAGAACATCGCTACGGCGAAAGTCTCCACCAGCGCCGCCGAGGCGATGGACCTGGGCTACATCCGCAAGACCGAGAACATCAGCCTGAACCGTGACCAGCACCTCTGGGACGCCAAGGAACTCGTCCTGGGGATGGCCCGGTACTACAAGCCGCCCCGGCCGGCCCTGATCCCCGTCATGGGGGAGAGCCTGCGGGGCATTGCCAACGCCGCCCTCTACAACATGCGGCACGGGAACTACGTCTCCGACTACGACGTCCACGTGGCCAAGAAGGTCGCCCACATCCTCTCGGGCGGCGACTGCGCCGAGGGGACCTTCGTGACGGAGCAGAACATCCTGGACCTGGAGAAGGAGGCGTTCCTCTCCCTCTGCGGCGAGTCGAAAACCCAGGACCGGATCATGCACATGCTGACGACGGGAAAGCCCCTGCGCAACTAAACCATCAAATGATCGGGGCGCGGCTCGAGGGAGCCGCCTCCCGCCGCTTATGAAGGAGGAATATCATGGGTGAAGCAGTTATCGTGGAAGCCGTCCGGAGCGCCGGCGGGCGTTCGAGAAGGGGTGGCCTCGCGGGGACGAGGGCCGACGAGTTCGGCATCCAGGTCATCAAGGGCCTCATGGCCCGCGTTCCATCCCTGGACCCGGCCGACGTGGACGACGTGATCGTGGGCTGCGCCTTCCCCGAGGGGGAGCAGGGCATGCAGATGGGAAAGATCCTGGCTGTCGGCGCCGGGCTCCCCGAGCCGGTCTGCGGCATGACCATCAACCGCTTCTGCTCCTCGGGACTCCAGTCCATCGCCGACGCGACATCGAGGATCAACAACGGCTGGGCCGAGGTCATCATTGCCGGGGGGTGTGAGTCCATGTCCCACATCCCCATGGGCGGGGGCGTGCTCCGGCCCAACTTCGACTGGCCCGCCGACCTTCCCTGGGTCTACATCTCCATGGGGTTGACGGCGGAGAATGTGGCCGAGCGCTACAAGGTCTCCCGGGAAGACATGGACGCCTTCGGCATGGAGAGCAACCGCCGGGCCTACGAGGCGATCAAGGCGGGAAAATTCAAAGGCGAAATCATCCCGATCCAGGCCTACCGCTACAAGGTCACGAAGGACGGGGAGCGGGTCCGTGAGACCTTCGTCTTCGACACCGACGACGGCGTCCGGTGGCCCGTCAGCCTGGCCGACATGGCCAAGCTGAAGTCCCCCTTCAAGAACGGCGGGACGGTCACGGCGGCCAACTCGTCCCAGACGACCGACGGCGCGGCCTTCGCCCTGGTCATGACGGCGGAGAAGGCCAAGGCCATCGGCGTGAAGCCCCTGGCGAAACTCTCCAATTTCGCCGTCGCCGGCTGCCCGCCCGAAGAGATGGGCATCGGCCCGGCCGTGGCGATCCCCAAGGTCCTGAAGCAGGCGGGGCTGAAGGCGAAGGACATCGACGTCTTCGAGATCAACGAGGCCTTCGCCTCCCAGGCCCTTTACAGCATCCGGGTGGTGGGGATCGAGGACCGGCTCAAGGCGGGCGACATCAATCCCAACGGCGGGGCCATCGCCCTGGGTCATCCCCTCGGGGCCTCCGGGGCGAAGCTGACGGCCCAGCTCCTGGCAGAGATGAAGCGCCGCGGCTCCAGGCGGGGCATCGTTTCCATGTGCATCGGCGGCGGGATGGGGGCCGCGGGCATCTTCGAGATGCTCTGAACGGATCGCTGAAATGCCCCCTGCGGGTCAAGAGGCCATGCTCCTTCGGGACATGGCCTTTTTTTTGCAAATTATTATTTCGGATGCGTTCGCTCCAAGGGAGCTGATGCCGTGCGATGCCCTGCTGATCCCGGTCGGGACGGGATGGACCTGCAGCGGGGACGCCTGCAGGTGTCCCCGCGGAGTCAAGAATCCGCTTGGAGCGTCAAAGTTTTGATCCGTCTTCCCGCGGTCGAAACGATGCCGGCGCCGTGCCGGGGCGGAAGCGGATGAACCGGCATTACATGGTTTTTCAGAGGTCTGCTCATGGGATCCGACGACAGGACGAGAGAACAGCTTCTCCAGGAACTCAAGGATAAGGAGTGCCGCCTCGCCGGGCTGGAGAAGAAGCTGTCCGAACAGGACGCACACAGGGAGCATGCGTGCATTTACCGGAGGGCTCTCGACAGGGCTGACGATCTCACGGTGATCATCCAGGACGGCAAGTATGTCTACGTCAACGACCGACACCTG
Organism: Syntrophales bacterium; assembly: GCA_035363115.1. Taxonomy (NCBI): domain Bacteria; kingdom Pseudomonadati; phylum Thermodesulfobacteriota; class Syntrophia; order Syntrophales; species Syntrophales bacterium. The sequence goes on from DAOSEM010000004.1 coordinate 153,585, forward strand.
GATCTTTTTGGGAGAAGCCGGCAGGATCTCATCGGCGCGCCCTTGGGCGAATTCATCCACCAGGAGGACCGCCCCCGGGTGAGGGAGTACCAGCGGCTCCGGCAGGAAGGGAAGGCCGTACCCTCCATTTATGAAGTCCGCCTGACCCTGCCCGACGGATCCGTGATGGACGGCGAGGTGTCCGCCATGGACATCGAGTATGAGGGGAGGAGCGCCTCCCTGGCCTTTGTGCGGGACATCACGGAGCGGAAACGGATCGAGGCTGCTCTCCGTGAAAGCAGGGATCAGTTCAACCGGATGATGGACAGCGTGTCGGACATCATCATGGTCCTGGACGCCCAGGGGAACGTACTGTTCGAATCGCCCTCGACGGCCCGGATCCTCGGCTATCCGCCCGGCCATTTCATCGGCGGCAGCCCCTTTCCGCTGATCCATGAGGAAGACCTGGAGACGGTCTTCAACGATTTTGGCGAGGTGATCCGCAGCGAGAACACCGGGGTGCCCACGGAGTTCCGGATCCGGAAGGCCGACGGATCCTGGATCTGGCTGGCCGCCGTCGGCAGCAATCTCAGCGAGGCGCCGGGCGTGCAGGGCATGGTGATCACGGCCCGGGACGTGACGGAAAAGCGGCAGATGGAGGACAAACTGAGGCAGAGCGAGGCCCGCTTCCGGGACCTGGCGGATCTCTTGCCCCAGGTGATCTTCGAGATGAACCAGGAGGGCGTCTTCACTTACATGAACCGTTTCGGGCTCTCCCTGTTCGGCTACACCGACAAGGACTTCGCCTCGGGGATCCATTTCCTGAAGATCATCTCGCCGGCGGATCACGCCCGGGTCTCCGAAAACATCGCCCGGGCGCTGAAAGGCGAACTGAACCAGACGCGATCGGAGTACACGGCCGTCCGGAAGAGCGGGGAGGAGTTCCCCCTGTTCGTATCTTCCTCATTCATCCAGGAGGAAGGGGTCATCCGGGGCCTCCGGGGCGTCGCCGTCGACTTCAGCGAGGTCCGTCAATCGCAGCGACTGCTGAAGGAGAGCGAGGAGCGATGGCAGTTCGCCATCGAGGGGGCGGGCGACGGGATCTGGGACTGGAACGTCCAGACGGGAACGGTCCTCTACTCCGGGCAGTGGAAGGCCATGCTGGGCTACGGGGAAGACGAGATCGGGGATTCGCTGGACGAGTGGGAGCGGCTGCTCCATCCGGACGACCGGGCCCGGGCCCACGGGGAGCTGGAGCGGCACTTCCGGAGCGAGACGCCGGTTTACACCTGCGAGCAGCGCCTTCTCTGCAAGGACGGTTCCTACAAGTGGATCCTGGATCGGGGCCGGGTCATGACCTGGACCCCAGACGGCAAACCGCTCCGGGCAATCGGCACCCACACGGACATCGACAGCCGCAAGCGGATGGACGAGGCCCTGCAGGAGTCGGAGAGCAAGTTCCGGGATCTAGCCGAGAAGTCCATCGTCGGCATCTATCTCATCCAGGATGATGTCTTCCAGTATGTCAATTCGGAGTTTCTCCGCATCTTCGGCTATGAAACGGATGAGATCACGGGCCGGGTGGGGATCCACGACGTCATCCATCCCGAAGATTTTTTGCTGGTTAGCGAGATGCTGGCAAAGAGGATGTCCGGGGAAATCAAATCCCTGCGCTATGACTTCCGGATCTGTACGAAAAGCGGAGAGGTCAGGCATGCCGAGGTCTACAGTTCCCGAACCATATACAAGGGAAGGCCGGCCGTTATCGGGACGCTGCTGGACATCACGGAGCGGAAGAACGCCGAGCAGATGCTGAAAGACAGCGAGGAAAAGTTTCGGATCCTCTTCGAATCGGCCAACGACGCCATCGTTCTCTGGGACGAGGAGCATTTCATCGACTGTAACCAGAAGGCATTGGAGATGTTCGACATCGAGTCGAAGGAGCGGGTTCAGGGGCAACCGTTCTCCATTGCTTCCCCCGCATACCAGCCGGACGGCCGGCTGTCCGAGGATGTTGCAAGAGAGCGGATCAGGGCCGCCCAGGAGGGAACCCCCCAGTTCTATGAATGGCAGCACGTCCGCAGCGACGGTTCCATTCTGGAAGCGGAAATCAACCTGCATGCCGTCGACCTCCAGGGAAGAAAGCTGGTTCAAGCCATTGTCCGCGACGTGACGGAGCGCAAGCGCAACGAGGAGGTGCTTCAGCGCCTGAGCCTTGCCCTCGAGCAGGCCGCGGAGGAGATCATCATCACGGATCCCGAGGGAATGATCGAGTACGTCAACCCGGCCTTCGAGAAGATCACAGGTTACTCGAGGCACGAGGCAATTGGCGGGACCCCGCGGCTCGTCAAGAGCGGCGTCCACGACAGGGCCTTCTACGAGAGGCTCTGGAGCACCATCAAGCGGGGGGAGATCTGGACGGGTCGGATCACGAACCGGCACAAGAAGGGGATGCTCATCCAGGAAGACGCGACCATCAGCCCCATTGTCAGCTCGTCGGAGCGCATCACCGGCTTCATCTCCCTCAAGCGGGACATCACCGAGGAGGTCAAGCTGGAGACCAAGCTTCGCCAGGCCCAGAAAATGGAGGCCATCGGCACGCTGGCCGGCGGAATCGCCCACGATTTCAACAACATTCTCGGGGCCATGATGGGATACACGGAGCTGGCCAGGCTGAAGGCCGCCGACCCGCAGATCCACTCCTACCTGGACCAGGTCCTGAAGGCCTGCAACCGCTCCCGGGACCTGGTCAACCAGATCCTCACCTTCAGCCGCCAGCGGGAGCAGGAGAAAAAGCCCGTTGCGGTGATTCCCGTCGTGAAGGAGGCCATGAAGCTGATGCGGTCCTCCTGCCCCTCCACGGTCGAGATCAAGCAGAACTACAGCCTCGACAGGGACATCGTCCTCGCGGATCCCACGCAGGTCCACCAGGTGGTCATCAACCTCTGCACCAATGCGATCTACGCGATGCGAGACAGGGAAGGGATCCTGGAGGTGAGCCTCGGCCGGAAGGACATGACGGTCTACGATCCGTTCTTCGACTCGGATCTGAGGGAAGGGCCGCACCTGGTGCTGACGGTCAGAGACACGGGCCAGGGTATCGACCCTGCCGTGAAGAACCGGATTTTCGATCCCTTCTTCACGACCAAGGTCCCGGGAGAGGGAACCGGGCTCGGGCTGTCCGTGGTATACGGCATCGTGAAGGATCACGGGGGCGCCATCGCCGTGGAGAGCGAGACCGGGAAAGGGACCGTCTTCACGGTGACCCTGCCGCTGGTCGAGGCCGACGAGGCGGGCGACAGGGGGGAAGCGAGTCCCCTTCCCCAGGGGAAGGGACGCATTCTCCTGGTCGATGACGAGGAGCCCCTGGCCGCCCTGGGCCAGGAAATGCTCACCTCCCTCGGATACGACGTCTCAGTGAGGCTGAGCAGCCTGGACGCCCTGGAGGCGTTCCGTACGAACCCGGCCCGCTTCGACCTGGTGATCACGGACATGACCATGCCGAACATGACCGGCGACCACCTGGCCCGGGAGATGCTGAAGATCCGTCCCGATATCCCGATCATCCTGACCACCGGGTTCAGCGAGCGGATCAGCGAGGAGGAGGCGAAGAGAATGGGGATCCGGGTCTTCGTCATGAAGCCCGCATCCCTCCAGGCCCTGGCCCGGGCCGTCCAGACGGCGCTGCAATAGGGCAGGGGCTCGCCCGGCCTGGACAGGAGGGTCCTCCGTCCCGTGTTCAGGGAATCCGTCGGCCGTCGAGGAACAGGCCCGTGATCAGACCCCGGCCGTCTTCCCGGAGGGCCACCTCCACCCGGAGGTCCCGGGCGTTCCTTGCCTGCTCGACGGTCCTTCCCTTTCCTTCCTCTACGAAATAGTGCTCGATGCCGTATTCGACGGCCGCCTGGCGGAAGGGGATTCTCTTCACGGACGTCACCGTCCCGGCCAGGGCCTCCCCCGCGCGGCACCGGGCATCTTCCTTCTCCCGGATCGTCGTCTGGACGCGGCCGCTTCGATCCAGGCAGAAGATCACCCGATCCCCCTCGCGGAATGAAAACCAGCGCGGCTCGAAGGTGCGCTCGCCGGAGTGGTCCGTCCGGACCGTGACCTCGTAGCGGACAGCCCGCTCGTTCACGCGGGTCACCCGCCCCCGGAGGAACTTTCCTCCCGGCGGAGCCGTCGGGCTTGCGGACGCCATGCGATACGTCCCGTCGTCACCCTTCTGAAGAACCGTCCAGATCCGGTCGTTGCGTCGGACGATCCCGCGGATTCCCGCCCGGTCGAGGTCGATGGTCGACCCGTCGTAGCTGAGGGTCACGTAATCGCCCCGGAAGAGGTCCCGCGGATCGACCGGGGCCGACTGGAGGAGGATGCGCTCCCCCGTGGCCACCCGGTATTCCCGGAAGCCGATGATTCCGACCAGGATCAGGACCTGTAGGAGGATCACGACGGCGAATTTCAGCCTCATGGCAGATCCTCCCCGACCTGGAACGATTCCAGGACGGAGCGCCGCTTCCGCTCCAGGAACACCCCGCCCGCCAGGAGAATGCATCCGCCGGCAATGAAGAAGAGCGATCTCGGCAGGAGCTTCCAGAAGAAGTCCACGTAACGCGCCGCCACGTCCAGGACGAAAAAGAAGAGGCCGATGTTGATGTACAGGGGCCGCCGGCGGATGTAGCCGAGGCAGATCAGGCCGATGATGCCCGCGGCGAGGAGCAGGTTGAACAGCAGCCGCGGCGACAGGAAGATCGGACCGGCCGGCAGTTCCGGGGCCGTTGCCGCCAGGAGACAGAGACCGGCCGTCAGCGTGGCGAGCGCCGCCAGTTCGGCCCTCCAGCCGGCATCCTGTTCGCCTTTCCGGGCGGCCATGAACGCCGCCCCGGCGAACAGGACCAGGATCCCCAGGTAAAACGGCAGCAGGTCCGGCGTTCCCAGGCTCTCCCCGCGCGTGTCGAAGGTGAGGAGAAATGCCCCCCCGTAGGTCATCAGGATCCCCGCCAGGATATACGGGAAGGAGAGCGTGCGGAACGAGGCCGTCCCTCCGTGGGCCAGGCCGACCGCCCAGACCGCCATGCCGGCCGTCCAGTAGAGGACGATGATCGGGACGTGTTGAAAAAGATCCGAAACGTGGAAGCTCGCCTCCATGCCCAGCCACAGGGAGAGCGCCAGGAGGGAGAGCAGGAGGACGCTCCGGAAGCGCAGCAGGTACGCCAGGGGCAGGATGCCCAGCCCCCACAGGAGCGGGCCGTTGGGGTAATGCACGGTGATGTTGTAGATCTGGGCAATCAGGAAGATCCCCGCTCCGAAGAGGATGGAGCCGAGCAGGATCAGCGAGGCCCCCACCCGGGGATAGCTCTTCTTTTCGTGCCGGAGCCAGTAGCCGGTTCCGTGGCTGGCCAGGAGCGAGACGAAGATGATGCCGAGCTTGGCAAAGCGGGGGATCTCCGACCAGTTGGCGGCGATGAAGAGAAGCACCCCGATCCCCACGAGAATGGAGCCGAGGATGGAAATCGTCTGGATCATCCGGCCGGAGCCGGCCTTTCGCTCGATTTCCTCGATGTGCCGGTAGCGCTCCAGGATCCGCTCCTGCTGCTCCTCCGACAGCAGGCCGTCGGCCCGCCACCGCTCCATTTCCCGCTGGAGCTTCCGCCGGAACGAATCGTCGATGGAATCCTGCGTCATGGTCCCTTCCACTGTGTATGGCTGTTTGCCGATGTCTCGCCGTTCATTTTACCCTTTCATGAACATCCGGTACATTCGCCCAGGACCCAGGGAATTTCACCCATCTCCTGCGTCCGGTTCCGGTCGATGCCCAGGTCGTCCAGCAGCGGCGCCAGGGGGGCGGGCTCCCGGTAATAGCCCAATTCCTGCAGCTCCTGCAGTGCCTCCTCACGGGAAACAAGCCCGAAATAAACGCCCGCACTGACTTCGACCACGGACTGGGGGAACAGGGTGGTTCTTGCGGCATGAAAGCGTTTGAACTGGCAATAGTCCTTCACCTTTTCAATCCGGCAACTGGTGTGCAAAAGCCCTTTTTGTCCCGGCGGCATCTGCCAGTCCATTTCCCTCCTGATAACCTCGACAACGTCACTCCACGAGCCATAGGTGACGTTGGTCTGCAGCCTGCGCAACGTGGGAATGGGCATGTCCGGATCGTTCTCCGCCCGGGCCAGGATGCTTTCCAGGGGAGCGAAAACGGGGGGAATACGCATTTTGACGGTAGCCATCAATCGCAGGATTTCGGCATTCAGGGAATAAGGCTGCAGGGTCTCCGCGGTTTTCGTGATCGTCCGCAAAAAGTTCAACGTGTTGGCACGATGATCGGGGGTTTGCTCTTTCCGGGGTTGTCCCGACTTGATTTCGCTCATCACATAGTTCATGACCGACAGCTGCACCTCTTCAACCCCGTGCATGATCAGGGGAATGTTTTCCTGCGCCGCCAGAGGGTAAAAAAGCGCATGCGCCGCCATCGGACAGAGGCAGGGAAGACCGGTGTGCTCGAACTGGCTGCGCATGGCCTGGCGGACCATGTTCCAGGGCAGGGTGCGCTCCACGAATTCCACGTCTGGAAGCAGGCGCATGGCCCGGCGGGCATTCTCCCGGCACGTTTCATTGGTGTAGGGCATGTTCCATGAGGCGACAAGCGTCCGGAGACCGAGCTTTTTTGCCAGGTACCACAGCAGGAATGTCGAGTCCTTTCCCCCCGTATACAAGACCATGACGTCAAAGCGGGAACCGGTGTTTTGAGATGCAATCCGAAGGAGATCCTCGTCTGTGGTTCCCTCCTGTGCCAGGGAGTCCGCTCCGGACTCTTTTGCCCGCTCATAGCACTGGCAAAAGGCGCACAGGCCGTTCTCATCGAATTCCAGTCCGGGCAGAAGAAAGTCGTTGTTGACGCAGCGCACGCACTGACGATGGCTGTCCCTGGTGGAAGGCAGGCGGACTTCCGCCGCCTCCACGATGACCCCTTCCGCAACCAGCCGGGCGTAGATTTCATGGTGCTTGAGGTCCGACGGCAGATCGGCGCCGGCGGTTCCGCCGTTCAGCAGTGATATGCGCTCGGCCAGTTCGCGCGGCAGGGGGATGATGTTTCGTGTATGGTTAGGCGGGTTGCGAAGGCCGTAATAGACCAGCCGCGCTCCGTCGCCGGTCTCCCGGAGATGCCAGCGGTATTGGAGGGACGGGTATTTCAGTTCGCTCATGTGCTTCTCCTTGATCGTTTTTCTTTTTTTTCAGCGGACCGTCGTTTCGGTCATCTTCCGGCCATGCGATCGGTTTCTGGTCCGATTGTCCGCAAGTCTGCTGGTCGTTTCAATCCGCCGTGACATCCACTACTTCCATGGCCGCCCGGAAAAGATCGATCACGGCAAACCTGGGTGCGAAGACAATATCGCGGTTCACAAGACCGGTCCCGCGAAGGAGATAGGCCAGCACTTCCGATGCAAGCAGAACCCCTGACAGGGCGCCGCCGATGCTTGTCGTGGCGAGCTTGCCTGTTTGAGCAACACGGTCGATCCGTTCCATGGCGGTGCGCTCGAACCGGTCGGAAACGAAAGAGGGAAAAATCCCTTTCCCGTCGGACTTCTTCATCAGGAGCGCCCAGAATTCATCGGGCATCATGCCCCGGGGATGGTGGGCGACCAGCAGGGCACCGAACCCGACGGCGCCTGCGGTAAACAGCGGAAGGTCGAACCGCCTGAGAAACTCCGGGGTCATGGCCTTCACGTCTGCTCCCTTTTCGAGATCGATCACACCCGCATAGACATCGCTGCCATCAAGAAACCGCTCCATATTGCCCGCCAGGATTCCCTCCGGAAACAGCTCCAGTTCGACATCCGGGTTGATCTCGCGGGCAAGCCGTTCGTAGACTTCGATCTTCGCCCTGCCCATGGTCGATGCGAAGGCGGCCGCCTGGCGATTCATGTCGGGAGGATCGAAAACGCCGTTTTCCGCAAGCCGGAAACGTTTCACGCCGCAGCGAACGAGATTCAGAAAGGCGCCGCCGCCGACTCCGCCAAGGCCCGCAAAGGCGATCAGCGGGGTGGAAAGCGCTTCCATCCCTTCTTTCCCCAGGATTGGAAGCGTGCGATCAAGAAAACTCTGCATGGATTTGCTCCTTTTTCATTCGCCGTCAGTGCATCCGCCCATGCATGGCAAGGGATGATCAGGAATTGCAATCCTTTGTAAATGTTGTATGAATTTTGTCAATGACGAATTTATCCTGACGTCCACCCCAGGATGATTCTCATCCGAACCGTGGTCCGGTTTCAGCCACCTCATAATCCTTAATAATATTATCTTGAACAGCATGTTCACTGACCGGCCGGGGAGTAGGGATGCCATGGCCGTGATTGAAAATCATCCATCCGCCGGTTTCGGAACCCCTGTCCGGAAGGGGGGAACTCTCCGTTCCGGGCATCCTATGTATTCGCATTGATGCAGGAATTCCATATTTCGGAAGAAGAGGGATCCATCAGCCTCCCGAAGGTGGCACGAATCTGGCTGAATACTCCCCAAGTTCTCTTGATCGATCCCTCGGGACCTTGATTCGAACAGCCGGCGCGGCCGGAAAAGGGCGTTTCGAATCGATCCGGGGAGATGATTGCCTTTGTGCGTTTGATGTCCGCATCACTCCGGGCGGGATTCCCACGGTTCCGGACGGACGCATACCCTTCTGTGCCCATAACGACGCGGCAGCGTCTCCTTCATATCCATCCATGATGGCCGCTTCATGTCCGGGACCCGGCCTGCGGGGCATCCCTGCGGAGCGGATCGACGATTCGAGCGATCCCGCTTCACCCGGGTATTCCTGCTCGGAGCGGAGCAAAGGGCCGGAATGAATGATGGAGCGGAGGGAGGGCGCCGGAAAAACCAATCCATAGAGCGGGAGGGAGCGGAATGAACAAGGATTGTTTCGAGGACTACACGGTAGGAGAGTGCCTGGTCAGCCCGGGCCGGACCATTACGGAGACGGACATTGTCTTCTTCTCGGCCTTCACCGGGGACTGGCATCCCATCCACACCGACGTGGAGTACGCGAAGAAGTCGTTTTTCGGGGAGCGCATCGCCCACGGGATGCTGGGGCTGGTCGTGGGGTCGGCCCTCATGTTCCGACTGGGTCCCAACGTTCTCCTTCCAAAGAGTTTCATCGCCTTTTACGGGATGGACAAGATCCGCTTCACCGGCCCGATCAAGATCGGCGATACGATCCGTTGCGAAGCCGTGGTGACGGAGCTCAAAGCGAAGGACGAGAAGATGGGAGTCCTCCGGTACGAGGCGAGCATCATGAACCAGCGCGACGAGACGTGCATCGTCTTTCATCCCGGATTCCTGGTGGGCCGCCGGAGGGTGTAGCGGGCGGCCGGAAATCGCAATTGCCGGGCAGGCCGACGGCCGGAGACGCGGGACAACATGGATGGAGCGGCTCACAGGGGGCGCTTCGCGGGAGAAGTTTTCCAACCGAATCGAGGAGTATCGTCAACCGATCGGAATTACAGGAGTGCAAGGAGAAACAGGAAATGACGGGTTAAACGCAACACAAGAAAAGGAGGGGAGCTATGGACGAGCGGATTGTGCAGAACATGATGCGGCGTGTGGCGTACGGGGACTGCCTGAGACGGGCGGCGCTCCGGTATCCGAAGCGGGAAGCCGTCGTGGACGGCGCGAGGCGGGTATCCTTCACGGAACTGGACGGCATGGCCAACCGGTTCGCCAATGCCCTCAAGGGCAGGGGCTTCCGGAAGGGCACGAAAATCGCGTTCATCTCCCTCAACGCCCTGGAGCACTTCGTCGCGTTCTACGGGACCGCGAAGGCGGGCATGGTCTTTGTCCCCATCAACCCCCTCTTCAAGACGGACGAGCTTGCCTTTGCCCTGAACCACGCGGACTGCGAGGTCGTGATCTTCAACGGCATGCTCTACGGCGGCTTCAAGGACGCCTTTGCCCAGGCGGAAAAAGCCAAGCTCTTCATCGCGTTCAATCCTCCCCCGGGGGACTTCCTCACGTTCGACGCCTTCCTGGAGGAGGGATCGGACACGGAGCCGGAGACCTTCATCGAGGCCGACGATGACCTCCTGATCCTCTTCACCGGCGGGACCACCAGCTATCCCAAGGCGGCCGTCCTTTCCCACCTCAACCTGTTCGTCTGCACGAACGGGATCCTCATCGACATCCCCTTCACCCACCGGGACAAGCTGTTCATGGTGATGCCGCTGTTCCACGTGGGGGCGTTCATCATCACGAGCCTCGTCAACTTCGTCGGCGGGGCGGTGCACGTCTACATGCTCCCCGACCTGAAGCAGGTGCTCGTGAACGTGGAGAAGGAGAAGATCACGTGCACCCTCCTCATCTCGCCCCTGTGGAGGCAGCTGATCGACCACCCCGACTTCGAAAAGCACGACCTCTCGTCGCTCCGTCTCTGCGTCTACTTCACGGCGGTCATGCCGGAGGACCTCCTGAAGCAGGTGATGGAGAAGGTCTGCCCCAATCTCTGCCTGTGCTTCGGCCAGACGGAGATGTCCCCGTCCACGACCTGCTTCAAGCCGGAGGACCAGCTCCGCAAGATGAAGTCTCTGGGGAACTCGACGGTGAACGTCGAGATCGCCATCATGGACGAGGCCGGGAATCTCCTGCCCACCGGCGAGGCGGGGGAGATCGTCTACCGCAGCCCCCAGGTCATGAAAGGGTACTACAAGCAGGAGGAGGAGAGCAGGCAGGTCTTCGCCCACGGCTGGTTCCACAGCGGCGACGTGGGGTATCTCGACGAGGAGAACTACCTCTATTTCCTGGACCGCAAAAAGGACATGATCAAGACGGGCGGCGAGAACGTAGCCTCTCTCGATGTGGAGAAGACGATCTACCTGGATCCGCGGGTCCAGGAGGTGCACGTCATCGGCCTGCCCCACGAGCGCTGGATGGAAGCGATCACCGCCTTCGTCATCCTCAAGCCGGGACAGACGGCGGAGGAGAAGGAGATCATCGCCCTGTGCAAGGAGAAGATGGTGGGGTTCAAGGTGCCCAAGCGGGTCGTCTTCGTGCCGGACCTGCCGCGGTCGGCCGTGGGGAAGGCCCTGAAGCGGAAGATCCGGGAGCAGTATCTCGATCTTTACCAGGGGGAACGATGAACCGCTGACACCGTTGCGACAGGAGGAGCCATGCCGAAAAATTTCTCCAGGTGGCCCAGGGGCGTTTCGAAGACGCTGGCGTATCCCGATGTGCCCCTGTTTCAGATCGTCCGTTCCTCCGCCAGGCTCTGGCCGGAGCGCAATGCGATCGTCTTTGCCGGGTTGGAGCTGACCTTCCGGGAGCTCGACCAGCTCTCCGACCGGTTCGCCGCGGCGCTGTTCGAACTGGGGGTGCGAAAGGGCGACCGGGTCGCCATCCACCTGCCCAACTGTCCCCAGTTCGCCATCGCCTATTACGGGCTCCTCAAGGCGGGGGCCGTCTTCGTTCCCATCAGCCCGCTCCTCGCGGAGAAGGAGTTCGTCTTCCAGCTCAAGGATTCCGGAGCCGGGATCTACATCGGCCTGGACCTGCTTTACGGGATGCCCCAAAAGGCCCTGCCGGAGACGCCGGTCCGGCACGTCATCCTGGTGAGCCTGGCGGACTGCTACGCCCCGCTGGCAGCACCCGCCAAGATGCTTCGGAAAAGTCCGTTCCCGGAGCCGGCCATCGACTTTTCCGAGCTTTTGTCGAAGTCGCCTCCCGAGGCGCCGGAAATCCAGTTCTCCCCGGGAGAGGACCTGGCACACATCTCCTACACGGGAGGCACCACGGGAACGCCAAAGGGGGTCATGGTGACGCATTTCAATGGCATCGCGGCCTCCTGCCAGCTCTGCTACTGGTTCCTGGGCGGAGACGTGGATTTCCGGGACGGCGTCTTTGGGGTGAAGCGATCCGACGGCGACCGGGAGGAGGATCACGTCATCCGGCGGGGCCGGGAAATGAGCCTGGTGATACCGCCCTGGTTCCACGCCATGGGGGCCTTCGCCTTCCTGAACATGCAGCTAATGGCCGGCTGCACGCTGATCGTCCAGCCCCGGTTCGATGCGGCGGATTTCCTGAACGCCATCCCGAAGTACGGGATCTCCATCTTCGGCGGCGCCCCGCAGATCTTTTACCCGCTGGTGGAGCACCCGTTCTTCCCGGAAACCGACATGTCCGGCGTCCGGCTCATCGCTTCGGGGGCCGCGCCCATCTCCCACGAACTGCTCCGGACGCTCACCGAGACCATGGAGTGCGTCATCTGCGAGGCCTATGGCATGACGGAGGTGACCGTCGGTTGCGCTTTCACCCCGGCGGAGAAGGGGGCCCTGCGCATCGGCTCGGTCGGACTCCCCATCCAGGACACGGAGATCCGGGTCGTGGACCCGGCGGACGCCTCGAAAGAGATGCCCGCGGGCAAGATCGGGGAGATCTGCGTGAAAGGTCCCCAGGTCATGAAGGGGTACTGGAACCAGCCGGAGGAGACGAACCTGGTCCTGGACGGGGAGGGATGGCTCCTGACGGGGGACATCGGCCGGTTCGACGAAGACGGGTATCTGTATATCGTCGACCGGAAGAAGGACATGCTCATCTACAAGGGCTACAATATCTATCCGCGCGACTTGGAAGAGGTTTTGAACCGACATCCCGCCGTCGTGCAGTCCGCCGTGGTCGGCAAGCGGGACGACCGGTACGGGGAGCTGCCCGTGGCGTTCGTGCAGATCGCATCCGGGAGCCCCGTCACGGCGGACGAACTGATGGAGTTCGCCAACGCCCAACTGGCAAAATACAAGAAAGTGAGATGGGTTGAAATCGTGGAGCAACTTCCGGCGAGCGCCGCCGGGAAGATCCTGCGGCGCGAGCTCAGGGACCGGGCCCAGGTCCTCGCCGTGACGGTCTGAGGGGCGGGCCGGCGGGATCACCGGGGCGCATTCGGAAGGAGCGGGATGTAAGCGGAAGATTGCCGGTCGGATCACGGGAGGTATCGTCCTGTAGCACCGTTGACACAACATCATGCACCGACGGAAGGAGGCTGCGATGACGGAGAAGACGGTTCTCATGAGCAGGCAGGGGGACATCTGCACCATCACGATCAACAGGCCCTCGGTCAGGAACGCCTGGACCCGCGAATTTGCGGGGGAGTTGGCGGAGGCCTTCCGGCTGGCCGGGAAGGAGAAGAGCAACCGGGTGATTGTCCTGGAGGGGGCGGGACGGGACTTCTCCTCCGGGGCGGACATCGCCCTCTTCAAGGCGGAGTATCCCCCCCCGGTCTGGCTGGACGGGATGAGGGACTTGAAGGAGCTGATCCTGGTCATGCGGCGGATCCCGCAGCCGGTGATCGCCAAGGTCCGGGGGGTGGCCATCGGCGGCGGCATCAACCTGGCCCTGGCGGCGGATTTCGTCGTAGCCGCCGAGACGGCCCGGTTCTGTGAGAACTTCTCGAACATCGGGATCGTCGTCGACGCGGGAGGGAACTATTTTCTGCCGCGCCTCGTGGGGCTCGTCAAGGCCCGGGAGCTGGCCATGCTCGGAGACGTCATCGACGGGAAAACGGCCGCCGCCATGGGCCTGATCCACAAGGCCGTTCCCGACGGGGAGCTCGACGCCGCCGTGGCGGCCCTGGCGGCCCGGCTGGCGGGGAAATCGCCGGAAGCCATGGCCCTGATCAAGGAGGCCCTGGACACGAGTTTCGAGATGTCGCTGCCGTTGACCCTGGAGTGGGAGGCGGCTCACCAGGCCGTCATGACGCAGACGGAGACGCTGAAGACGGCGGCCAGGCTGTTTCTTCAGTCCCGCGGGAAGGGATGAATCATGAATGTTTCGTTTTCCGAGGAGGAAATCCAGTTCCGCAATGATGTGGATGCCCTTGTCCGGCGGGAGCTCCCGCCGGACTGGGACGGGCGCGCCTTTTACTGGCCGGCGGCTTATGGCGCCATTGCGGTGTTCGAGGAGGAGCACCAGGCGTTCTGCCGCGCCTTTCTCCGCAAACTGGGGGAGCGGGGCTGGTTGAGCCTGGGGTGGCCCGGGGCCTACGGCGGCACGGGGTCGTGGATGAAGCAGGCCATCGCCGACGACGTCATCAGCTACTACCGGGCGCCCTCCAGCACCATCGCCTCCGTCATCGGCGGCCCCACGATCATCTTCGTCGGCTCGGAGGAGATGAAGCGGGAGTTCCTGCCTCCCATCGCCCGGGGGGAGATCAATTTCTGGCTGGGCTACAGCGAGCCCAACGCCGGATCGGACCTGGCCTCGCTGAAGACGACCGCCATCGCCGACGGGGACGATTTCATCATCAACGGCCAGAAGATCTGGAGCAGCGGCGCTCACGTCTCCGACTATGCGTGGCTCCTGGCCAGGACCGACTCCTCCGCAGGCGCGTACCGGGGATCGACGCTCTTCCTGGTGGACAACCGGCTGCCGGGCATCACCATCCGTCCCATCGAGAACATGGTCGGCTTTCATTCCTTCAACGAGGTCTTTTTCGACGATGTCCGCGTGCCGGGGCGCTTCGTGGTCGGCGGGGTCAACCGGGGGTTCTACAACGTCATGGTGGCCCTCCAGTTCGAGCGGCTCGTCGTGGGGATCGGCGCCTTCCGGCGGACGCTCGACGACCTGATCGGTCATATGAAGGAGAAGTATGCCCGGAAAAAGAAATGCGCATCGTATGTTGTGGCCAGAGACGCCCTGACGTCCGTGGCGATCGAAATCGAGGTCCTGTACGGCCTCTACTGGCAGAACGTCTGGATGATGGACCAGGGACGGGTGCCGGAGCTGGAGGCCTCGGCCATGAAGCTCTTCAGCACGGAGCTGAGCCGGAAGCTGGCCGGTGTAGCCGTGGACGTTCTCGGCCTGTCCGCGCAGCTGGACAGGGGCTCCCCGTATGCCCCCCTGCATGGCCGCGTCCCGGCGGGCTACCTGGATGCCGTGTCGGGACCCATCGGTGCGGGGACCTCGGAGATCCAGCGCGGCATCATCGCCACCCGCGGACTGGGGCTGCCCAGGGCCTGACGGCCCGCCCAGGGCAAAGAAAACGGCAATCATCAACCAACGAGAAGGAGAGAAGCCGATGTATTTCGACGAGACCCATGAGGCGTTCCGGGCGTCCGTCCGGAGATTCATAGACCGGGAGATCAATCCCCACATGGACGTCTGGGAAGAGGATGGCGTGCCGCTCCACGACCTGTTCGGGAAAATGGGGGAGCTGGGATTCCTGGGGATCCGCTACGATCCCCGCCACGGCGGGCAGGGCCTGGACTACTGGTACGAGACCGTGTTCATCGAGGAGCTCGGCCACGTCCACGGGTGGGGCGTTCCGACGGCGATCATGGTCCAGACGAACATGGCGACGCCGGCCATCGACATGTTCGGGAGCGAATCCCTGAAGGAGAGGTACCTGGCCCCGGCCATCGCCGGCAAGCTTGTGGCGGCCATCGCCGTCACGGAGCCCGGTGCGGGCTCCGACGTGGCTGCCCTGAAGACCCGGGCGGTCCGAGACGGCGACTCCTACGTCCTGAACGGGTCGAAGACGTTCATCACGAACGGATGCCAGGCCGACTTCCTGACCCTCCTCGCCCGGACCGCCGACGGGCCGGGGCACCACTGCTACGGCCTGTTCGTCGTTCCTACGGATCTGCCAGGCTTCGGTGTCAGCAAGCGCCTGGACAAGGTGGGCCTCCGGAGCAGCGACACGGCGGAGCTGTTCTTCGACAACCTCCGGATCCCGGTTCAGAACCTCATCGGGAAGGAAGGGGAGGGCTTCATCTACCAGATGATGCAGTTCCAGCACGAGCGCTTCACGGTTCTCCCCATGACGTACATTGCGTGCCGGGACATGATCGACATGACCGTCGCCTACATTCGGGAGAGGATCGTCTTCGGGAAGCCCCTGATCACCAAGCAGGTCCTCCGGCACCGCCTGGTGGAATGGCTGGCCGAGATCGAGAGCCTCCGCCACCTGACCTACCACATCGTCCGGATGAAACTGGCCGGGAAGGACGTTACAAAAGAGATCTCCATGGGAAAACTCCTGGCGGGTCCGCTTCTGAACAGGGTATCATCCGGCTGCCTGCAGATGTTCGGCGGGATGGGGTTCATGAACGAGACGCTGATTTCGCGCCATTTCCGGGATACCCGGGTCATGTCGATCGCCGGCGGGGCGGACGAGGTGATGAAGGACATCATCGCCCGCCAGGAGGGATTCTGAAACCATGACGAAGATCCTGGCTATCAACGGCAGCCCGCGGGCCAGGCGGGGAAACACCGACAAGATCCTGCAGCCGTTCCTGAATGGAGCCGCCGAAGCGGGCGCCACCACGGAGACCCTCTATCTGAAGGAGCTCCGGATTCAGGAATGCCAGGGCTGCTACGCCTGCCACATGGTCACGCCGGGCCGGTGCGTCCTGAAGGACGACATGGCGCGGGTGACGGAAAAGATGCTGGCGGCGGACGTACTCGTCTTCGCGTCCCCCCTGTACGTCTTTTCCGTCAGCGCCCTGCTCAAGGCGCTCCTGGACCGGATGATCGTGTTCGGCAGCCTCGACCTGGAAGTCAAGGACGGGGTCGTGGTCCATCCCCCGCGCTGGCCGGAGAAGAAATGGACCTGGGTGATCGTCTCCAACGCCGGCTTCCCGGAGCGGGAGCACTTCGCCCCCCTGGAGGACCTCTTCCGGAGATTCGCCCGGGCCATCGGCGGGGGAACCCAGGTGACCATCGGCGGGATGATTCTCAAGGGAATGGGCGAGATGTTCTCCGTTCCCGCCCTCCTTCCGAACTACGAATGGTTCTTCGATGCCTGCCGGCAGGCCGGGCGGGAGGTTGTCCGGGACGGCTCCATCGCGGAGGCGACACAGGAAATCCTGGACCGTCCGCTCGTGGAGATCAGCATGGAGGAGTTCGCCGCCATGAGCAACGCCTTTATCGAAATGGCCGTGAAGAAGGCCCGGAAACGGAAAAAGGAAGCGGCGCCGGAACGAGGAGGATGATCCATGGATTTTTCCCTGACGGAGGAACAGGCCCTTCTGCAGAAGACGGCTTGCGACTTTCTGGCGAAGTCGCTTTCCCGGGAAGCGGTGAAGCGGATGGAAGAGAGCGAGGCCGGGCATGATCTCGACCTGTGGAAGAAAATGGCCTCCCTCGGGTGGCTGGGACTTCCCTTTCCCGAGGAGTACGGCGGCAGCGGCGGCGGCCTCACCGACCTGACGGTTCTCCTGGAGGAGATGGGATACCGGGCCTGCCCGGGTCCGTACTTTTCCACCGTCGTCCTGGGCGGCCTGCCGGTCCTGGCCTTCGGCACCGAAGAGCAGAAGCGGGAGAGCCTGCCCGCCATCGCGGCGGGAGAGCGGATCATGACCTTTGCCCTGGCGGAGAAGGACGGTGGCTGGGATGCCGGCGGCATCCGCGTCCGCGCGGTTCCGTTCGGTGAGGCGTGGCGGATCAACGGGGCCAAGCGGCATGTCGCGGACGCCCATCTGGCCGACGGGTTCCTCTGTGCGGTCCGGACGGGGAAGCCGGCGAAATCCAGGGTCGGGATCACGGTTTTCCTGGTGGACGGAAGGACCCGCGGCATCCGGATCGGGGACATGAAAACGGCGACGGGGGACCGGCAGAGCGAGGTCCGGTTTTACCAGGTGCCGGCCCGGAGGGAGCAGATCGTCGGCGTCTTCGATGACGGCGCGGAGGTGGTCCGGGATACCCTCGACAAGGCGGCCGTGGCGAAGTGCGCCGAGATGATCGGCGGGGCGAGGGCCGTCCTGGACATGGCCCTGGCCTACGCCAGGGAGCGGGTCCAGTTCGGCCGGCCCATCGGCAGCTTCCAGGCGGTGCAGCATCACTTCGCCGACATGTGGACCGACATCCACGGGTCCCGGT
Source organism: Syntrophales bacterium (assembly GCA_035363115.1). Lineage (NCBI taxonomy): Bacteria > Pseudomonadati > Thermodesulfobacteriota > Syntrophia > Syntrophales > Syntrophales bacterium. Next base: position 171,414 of record DAOSEM010000004.1, read on the forward strand.
ACCTGTATCGGAAAGCGGCCCTCGAAATCGACGGCGGTGCCCCGGCGGCGCGGGTCGCCGCCATGGCCAAGGCGAGGACGGGCGAGACGTATCGCCGCGTCACGGCCTTGGGCCACCAGATCTTCGGCGCCATCGGCTTCACCATGGAGCACGAGATGCATCGCTACCACCGCCGCGCCCTGGGGGGCGACGTGACGTTCGGGGGCGGGGCGTTTCACCGGGACCGGGTGGCCGAATCGATGGGGCTGTAGGGTGACGAAGGCGGACGGTGCGACTCAGGTCCCGGCGGGCCCCCGAGCCGGATCCTCTTCTTTCATCCGCTCCAGGATCTCGATGACGCTGTGCACGCAGGGCCTGCAGATCCTGCCCATGGTGTCCTCGGCCTTGGCGTGCCGCCGTCCCTCCTCGGTCTTCAGATCGTAGCCCCGGAGAAGGTCGCGGCAGACACAGCTTCCGTGCCGTGCCGCGAAGCGTTCCATCAGCTCCACGGTCTTGAGATACGTGTGCTCCGTCGCCGGGCGGCCGTCCGCCGCGCCGCGGCCATGGCGCAGTCCCAGCACGAGGATGCCGCCGGTCACCGCGCCGCACACTTCCCCCGTCCTTCCCATTCCCGCACCGAGGCCGGTGGCGATCCTCAGCGCCAGGTCGTTATCCAGGCCCGTTTCGTCCCGAAAAGCGGACAGCACTGACTGCGCACAGTTGTATGTATCCTGGAGTCTGGTTGATGCCATTTCTTTTCGTGTGCTCATATTTATGTCACCTGATTCGTATTCATCGATTGATTCAACATCCCTCAACGGCGACCAGCAATCCCTTTGCCGCGCCTTCACGCAGTTTCTTTATCTGCTGATATTCTTTTGAGTGATACCATTCCTTCGCTTTCTGCACAGAAGGGAATTCGATGATCACGACCCTTCCCGCCGGATCGTCCCCTTCCAGCACGACGGTCTCGCCGCCCCGGGCGATATATTTCCCTCCATACCGGGCACTCACAATGGGCGTTTCCTTCAAGTATTCCCTGAATCTATCCCAATCCGTCACTTCTACCTGGACAACGACATATGCAGCCATTTGAAGACTCCTTCTTTTCTATTATTGAAACGATCAGCAATACCAACTCCTGTTGTGGTCGAGTACAGTTCCCGTCATGTCATGGTTACGATGGTTGTTAAGAAGGAAGCTGATATTCCTTCTCCCGGAAAAGCCGCAAGCAGGCATCGACCACGGCGTCGTCGTAAAGGGCTCCCCTGTTTTTCCCGATTTCCTCCAGTGCGGCCTCGATGCCCAGCGTCGGACGGTAGGGCCGATGGGAGGCCATCGATTCCACAACATCCGCCACGGCCAGAATCCGGGCCTCCAGGAGGATGTCTTCGCCCCTTAATCCGTTCGGATATCCGGAGCCGTCCATCCGCTCGTGATGCTGGAGAACGGTCCGGGCAATGGGCCAGGGGAACTCGACGTCCCTGAGAATTTCGTAACCGGCCTCGGGATGAACCTGGATCAGCTCGAATTCAACGAGAGACAGTTTCGATGGCTTGCTGAGTATCTCCGAGGGAATGGAGATCTTCCCGATATCGTGGATTACGCCGGCCACGCGGATTCCTTCGATTTGATCGCCCGGAAGCCCCATTTCACGGGCGATGGCCCGCGCCAGGTCGGACACTCTCCGCTGGTGGCCGGCCGTGTACGGATCTCTGGCCTCCACGACGGCGGTGATGGTCTGCACCGTCGCCGCCAGACCCTCTCTCAGTTTATCGATGATGACCTGCCGCTCCAGCTCCAGCCGCTTGCGCTCGGTGACGTCCCATACCGTTGAAACCGTCAGGCCTTCGCCGGGAAGGGGAATGTTCCGCGCGGTAATGTACGTGGTTTCGCTCCCTCTGCGGGTAATCGGGACATCGGGCCAGTACAGCCTTGCCGGATCTCCGCTGGCATAATCCTCGAGAACCCGCTTTTTCATTGTTTCCCTGAACTCCGGATCTTCATAAACGGCGTTCCAGAAGGCGTCTTCATTCGTGATGGCCTCCCTCGTGGTCCGGTAGTATTTGGGGAAGAGATCGTTCATATACCCGAACACGACGCGGGGATTGACGGAGTTCACGGCGACACCGATGGGCAGATTGTCCAGGACCGCCCGGATGAACCCCTCTCTTTCCCTCAACTTTTCTTCCGTCTGCTTCAGCTCGGTGATGTTTGTCCAGACCCCGATCGCCTCCCGGGGCGTTCCGCTTTCATCGCGGACAAGCCGGAGCTGATCCTGGATCCAGATCACCGTTCCGTCCTTGCGGAGGAAGCGATACTTGTGGTCCAAGGCGCCCGTTTCAAAGAGCGAGGACCAGACGTTGGCCCGAGCCTCTTCCCGGTCGTCGGGATGGAGGTGATCGTCCCACCAGCTCGGCTGCTGCAGCTCCTCCATGGTATATCCCAGGATCCCCACAATATTTTCACTCACCCAGATCGGCGAAGCCTGGTCGTTCTCGATTCGGAGGGCGTAGCTGATGACGGGACTGACGGACAGGTAGTGCTGCAGGCGCTCCATGAGCTCTTTTTGTGCGTCCTGAGCCCGCTCCAGCAGTTTCAGCCGACGGGACAAAACCACATAAAGCAGAGCGGCGCTGACGAGGACAAAACCCCAGCCCTTGTAGGTCTGCATCCACAGGCAGAGGTCGGGATCTTTCACCAGCCAGCGCAGCGCCTGGTCGGAAAGCAGGACCCACGCGCCGGCAATCAGAATATAAAGGCCGACGATCTCCAGGGTTGCTTTTCTCATCGCTTGCCTTTCCGTGAACGGTCCTGCACGGCATGGCACAGGCGGTTTCCCCGATTCAGGGCATTACAAGCGGGGCCTCCTGAGACGGGACCGACACCTGGTTTGCTACCCGGGCACCCGTAACTATTTCCCGAAGACCGTCTTCAGGATGTCCGTCACCCGGGCGGCGGGATCGGTCCGGATCTTCTTCTCCTCGCTTCCGATCATGAGGAAGAGGCCGTCCAGGGCCTTGCCGGTCACGTAGTGATCAAGGTCGATGGACTCCTTCGGCACCAGCGGCAGGGATTCAACGGGGGCCATCATGTCCTTGTAGGCCTTCGTCACGCCGACCCTGTTCATATTGGCGGCGACCGCGGGCTTGAACGCGGCGTAGAGTTTCTCCGATGTTCTGGCCCTGAAATAGTCCGTCGCGGCCGTGTCGCCTCCCTGGAGGATCTTCCGGGCATCTTCGAAGGACATGTCCCGGATGGCGTCCGCGAAGAGGTCCGCGGCTTTCGGGGCCGCCGCCTCGGCCGCCCGGTTCATGCTGAGTGTGAAACGGTCCACCTGCTTCCGGAAGCCCAGCCGGGAGGCCATGTCGGCGGCCGTCCGGACTTTTTCGGGGAGCAGGATCTTCACCAGCTCGTTGCCGAAATAACCATCCTGCTTCGACAGGGCGTTCACGGCGTTCTTCGTGCCGACGGCCAGGGCCTCTTTCAGGCCGGCGATGGTCGTCTTCTGGTCGGGACCGGCCAGGGACGCCGTTCCCTTTGCGTCGGGCAGCCTCTCCAGGATGTCATCGAGGATACCCGCCCCGGCCGGCGATGCCGCGCCCACCGCCCAGAGAAGAGCAAAAAACCACATGATCCTTTTCATCTCGCTGCCTCCTCCATCGGCCGGGCAATCCCGGGCCCGGACGAGCTTTATTTCCTTGTTTCCGGTGAACAAGCTGCCTTATGATTCCAGAAAAAAACAGGGGAGACAAGACATGTTTGCCTGGATGACCGGTATCGAGGGATGGATTGCCCTCGGAACGCTGGCGGCCCTGGAGATCGTCCTGGGCATCGACAACATCATTTTCATCTCCGTCCTCGTGGGACGGCTTCCCGCCGAAAAGCGGGACCTGGCCCGGAAGGTGGGACTCCTGTTGGCCATGCTGACGCGCCTGGTCCTGCTGTTCTCGATCGTCTGGGTTGCAGGCCTGACGCAGCCCTGGTTTTCCGCCTTCGGGATTGAGATCTCCGGACGCGACCTGATTCTGATCGGCGGTGGCCTGTTCCTGATGGCCAAGGCGACCCATGAAATCCACAACAGCCTGGAGGGCGTTCAGGAGACCGCTCACACACCCGTCAAAGCAAGCATGGCCGCCGTCCTGGCCCAGATCGCCGTCCTGGACGTCGTCTTCTCCCTGGATTCGGTCATCACCGCCGTCGGCCTGGCCCAGCACATCTCCATCATGGCCATCGCCATCGTCGTCGCCGTCGGGGTGATGCTGTTTGCCGCGGGGCCGATCAGCACGTTTGTCGACGCCCACCCGACCATCAAGATGCTGGCGCTGTCGTTTCTCATCCTCGTCGGCGTGACGCTGATCGTCGAAGGCTTCGACGTCCATGTTCCGAAGGGCTACATCTACTTTGCCATGGCGTTTTCCGTGACCGTGGAGATGCTCAATCTGCGGATGCGGAAAAAGCAGGAACGGAAGCCGGTCAAGCTCTACAAGCCGAGCCTGAACTGACGACCGCCGTGCGGGATGCCGGTTGGTCGAAGCCGGTCGAGCCCCGCCGGCCGGCGTCGTCTCCACATAATTGTCCCGCTGGCCTTCGATCGGCCGAAATTGTTTCGTTCCGACGCAATGATTCCGGGGTGCGGCAATGCTCACCATGAATGAATCCGGGCAGTTTGCCTGGCGATCCGGTCTGGTATTCAACTTGCGATAAAAAAAGGTTCAGGGGTTATCCGGCCGGAGAGGGGATGCTCCCGAGAAGGTACGCTGACTGTGAGGAGCTCCATTGACCGATTGCCCGGATACGCCCCTTTCCCTGTCGGAATTGAAGGAGATCATCGCCGCCGAAGGGATCGTCGTTCAGTTTCAGCAGATCCTGTCCGCCCGCAACCATTCCGTCATCGGGTGCGAGGGGTTGATCCGGGGCCTGTCCCCGGAGGGGTGCCTCCTGCCGCCCCTTTCCCTGTTCGACGCCGCCCGGGGCCACGGCCTTGCCCTGGAGCTCGACCGCCTTTGCCGGGAGAAGGTCCTGGCCTCCTTCCGCAATCTCCTTGATTCAGAGAGGAACCACCTGCTTTTCGTCAATCTGGAGACGTCGTTTCTCTCTTCGGAAACCGTGGGCTCGGGATATTTTCTCGATCAGGCTATCCGGAACGGGATCCCGCCCGCCAATATCGTGATCGAGTTCGTGGAGTCCCTGACGGCGGACAGCGGTGCCCTTCTCCGGTTCGTGAACGCCTACAGCGAATGCGGATTCAACATCGCCCTCGACGACGTCGGAACCGGGCACTCCAACTTCGAGCGCATCTCCCTCATGCGGCCCGACATCATCAAGGTCGACCGCTCCATCATCAGCGGGATCGCCTCCAACTATTACAAGCAGGAAATCTTTCGGTCCCTTGCCAACCTGTCGCAGGGCATCGGATCCCTGATCCTGGCCGAGGGCGTGGAAACGGGAGAGGAGGCGCTCTCCTGCCTGGAGCTCGGAGCGGACCTGTTTCAGGGGTACTACTTTGCCCGGCCCTGCGACCGCACCGGTCTCGACCCGGCCGAGGCGGAGCAGAGGCTCACGGACGCGGCGAACCACTACAAGCTCAAGTGCATCGACACGGTCAAGGCCCGCCGTCGGCGGAACAAGCTGTATCAGAGGGCGGCCCGGAGGGTCATCCGGGAGCTGGAAGGGAGGCCGCCGGAGAGGTTCGAGGGCGTACTGAGGCAAAGCATGCTGCATTTCGACTTTATCGACGCGCTGTATGTCGTGGACGACGAGGGGATTCAGCAGACGGACACCATCATGAAAGGACCCGAAAACAGGAACGTCAACCCGCTGTTCCAGGCGGCCAGGAAGCACGAAGACCTGTCCTACAAGGAATATTTCTTCCAGCTGATCAACACCGATCTGGAGCGGTATACAACGGACCACTACATCTCGTTCGCCACGGGAAACCTCTGCATCACCCTGAGCCAGCTCTTTCGGGGAGGCAACGGCCGGCGCTACATTCTCTGCCTTGATTTCCTGGCCGGCGACCGGTCGATCTGACGGCACGGCCGTTCAAGGGCCGGCTCCCATGCCGGCCCCATCCACTCCGGAGCCGTTCCCATTCACTTCCTACGTAAAGTTCCGGTGCTGGATGGCCTCGATGAAGCCCAGGGTGCCGGGGGTGATCTGGGCGGCGTTGGCCTCGTCCGTGTCAAGGTGCATGTCCATCCGGTAGGTCGGATGGACGCGGATGAGAACGTCGCCGAAGATGAGCTCCCGGACACCCTTGACCTTCACCATGACGACGTCCCGGTCCCGGAGACCCAGGTTGAGGGCCTCCTCGGGGGACATGTGGATGTGGCGCTTTGCCGAGATCACGCCCTTCTCCAGCCGGATGGTGCCCTTTTCCCCTTCCATGACGATTCCCGGCGTGCCCTCCAGGTCCCCGGAGTCCCGGATGGGGGCGTCGATGCCGAGTTTGAACTGCTCGGTCCGGGAGACCTCCACCTGGGATTCCTTCCTGAGGGGGCCGAGAATCCGGACCTTTTCGATCCGCCCCTTGGGACCCACGAGATTCACCGCCTCCACGGCGGCGAACTGGCCCGGCTGGCTCAGCTCCGAGCGCGGCGTCAGGTCCCCGCCGGGGCCGAAGAGGACGTCGAAGTCCGCCCGGCTGAGGTGGACGTGGTGGGCCGACGTGGACAGGGGGATGCCCCGGGAGCGGAACTTCTCGATGGTCTCCTGTGTGACCACCCGGCCGAGGGCATGGACCGTCTCCCGGGCGATCATCCGCTCCTCGTCCGCCGGGACGATCAGGATCCGCACCTTCGACTCGGGATCGGAGATGTCGGCGGGCTGACCCCGGCCCGCCGCGGCCGTCCGGTTCAGCTCGTCGGAAAGGTCGATGCCGAACGTCTCCAGTCCCTGACACACCCGGGCCCGGATCTCCGCGGAGTTTTCCCCGATGCCGCCGGTGAAGATCAGGACATCCAGGCCCCCCAGGGCGGCGACGTAGGAGCCGATGTACTTCCGGAGGCGGTAGCAGAAGGCGCTGACGGCAAGCTTGCAGTGCGGATCCTCCGCCTCGGCCCCCTCCAGGACCTCCCGCATGTCGTTGCTTCGGCCGCTGATTCCCTTGAGGCCGCTCTCCTTGTTGAGCATCCGGTCCACCTCTTCGAGGGTCATGCCCCGGTGCCGCATCAGGTGCAGGATCGCCCCGGGGTCGAGGTCCCCGGCCCGGGTGCCCATGATGAGCCCCTCCAGCGGCGTCATGCCCATGCTGGTGTCGATGCTCCGGCCGTGATCGATGGCGCAGACGGAGGCGCCGCTTCCCAGGTGGCAGGAGATGATCTTCATCTCCCCCACGGGCCGCTTGAGGAAGGTCGCCGCGCTCATGGCGACGAAGCGGTGGTTCGTTCCGTGGAAGCCGTAGCGCCGGATCTGCTCCTCTTCGCCGACGGCGAAGGGGATGGCATAGGTGGAGGCGGCTTCGGGCATGGTCTGGTGGAACGACGTATCGAAGACGGCCACCTGGGGGATCGCCGGCAGCAGCTTCTCCAGGGACTCGATCCCCTCGATGTTGAAGGGGTTGTGGAGGGGCGCGATGGGGATGTAGGAGCGGATGGCCTCCTTGACCTCGTCACTGACGACGGTGGAACTGGAGAATCGCTTTCCCCCGTGGACGACCCGGTGTCCCACCGCATCGATCCCGCTCAGGGATTCCAGGGCCTTGATCTCCGGGTCCGTCAGCGCGCCGAGCATGACCCCGAGGGCGTCTCCCACCGTGGCGATCCCCGCGGCGGGCAGATCCTTCCGGGTCTCCGGGGTCCGCACGTGATGGACCGCCTCGCCGGAGCCGATCTTCTCCACGGCCCCTTCCAGGAGCGGCTCCGGGGCGGCCGTGTCGAAGAGCGAGTATTTCAGGGAGGAGCTGCCGCTGTTCACGACCAGGATCTTCATCGGTTCGGAGACGGAGGAGAAATTCAGGTCGTAGGGATCAGTGTTTTCCCGGAGGGCGACGCAGGCCTTTTCCCGCTCCGCCAGGATCCGCTCGTCCGCGAGAAGCCGCCGGGTGATGATCCTGGTGATCTTTCCCAGGGTCTTGGGATTGGTTGCCACGACCCGGGACACGATTTCCCGGGGGATGCGGATGAGCTTCGACGACCAGCCGGACACGACGCTGGCCATGGCCGGCTCCCCGGTCATGATGGACATCTCCCCAAGGACGGCCCCCCGCTCCAGGGCGGCGATGGGCTTTTCCGTTCCGTCGGGGCAGGGGAGGGTGACCTCCACTTCCCCTTCGTAGACGATCCAGAGGTACCGGCCGATCTCTCCCAGACGGATGATCGGGGCGCCGTCCGTGAATTCCAGGTACTGGGAGTGTTCGGCCAGGAGTGTGATCTCCTCGTCGGTCAGATCGGAAAGAATGTCGACACTCCTGAGAAACGGGGAAAGGTCCATGGTGTCCGCTCCTTTCTGCTCTTAAAGATATTCTTCTTCGCTCATCTCGACGGCCCGGTCAATCTCCGCCTTCAGCGCGGGAGGCAGGCCCGGGATGTCGACGCTGAGGAAGCCCCGGACGATCGTCGCCGTGGCCTCGTCTTCCGTGAGGCCCCGGGACATCAGGTAGAGGATCTCCTCCTGGGCGATCTTGCCGACGGCGGCCTCATGGGACATCTCGACGCCGTCGACCCTGGCCTGCAGTTCCGGGATGGCGTGGATCAGGCCGTCCCGGAGCATCAGGCCCCGGCACTCCAGGTGGGCCTTGACGCCGGCCACCTCGCCGATCAGGTCCCCCCGGTTGATGATCCGCCCGCCGTTAGAGATGGCCCGGGCGACGATCTCCGCCCGGGTTTCCGGGGCCGAGAGAACAATCCGTCCCCCCACGTCGAGCTCCGAGCCGGGGCTTCCCACCAGGAGGCTGTAGAAGCGTGAGACGGCGCCCTTTCCCGCCAGGCGGGTGGTCGGATACATCTGGAGGGAGCGGACGGGCTTCATGCAGATGTAGTTGTTCAGGAAAAGGCCTCCTTCCTCGACGATCCCGACGGACCGGGGCCGGACACTCATTTCTTCCGCCCAGTTGTGGATCATGGTGAAGCTGAGCTTCGCGTTCTTCTTCACGAAGAACTCCGAGATCCCCACGTGGAGCCCCCGCTTGAGGTTCGGGGCGGTGGCGCAGCCGGTGATCACGTGCAGCTCCGAGTCCTCCTCGGCGATGATCAGGTTGTGGACGTACTGGCTGAGCCCCTCCTTGTGGATATAGAGACAAGCCTGGACGGGGAGGGTGACCTTTGCCCCGGGGAGGGCCCGGATGACGTAGCCGTCATGAAGATGGAGCTGGGCCGCGGCGGTGTATTTGTCGGCGTCGACGGCGACGAGCTTCCAGTAGTAATCCCGGATCCAGTCCTTTTCCTTCAGGGCGCGTTTGATCGGGAGGACCTCCAGGCCCTCCTGTCCGGAGTGGACATGGAGGACGCTCGTGTCCTTCTGGACGTACGTCCCGGAGCGGCCCTCCTCCGTGGCGTCCACGCCGGATTCCAGGATTCTCTGCCGGTCGATCATGGGGAGCTTCGTCAGGTCTTCCAGGTAGCCGTGGTCCGTCGGCTCCGCCGTGAAGGTGGAGAGATCGATGTCGGGACCGAGGGCGGCCTTCTTCTCCGCGGCCTCTGCGGCCTTTTCGCTCATCATGTCGTGCATCGCACACACTCCTCGTATCCCGCCTGCTTGATGCAGCGGAAAATCTCCAGGGGGTTCTGCTTGCAGGTCATGACCCCTTCGTACAGCACCTGGCCCCTGTCCGCCGTGACGTAGTCTAGGATGAAGCCGGTGTGGGTGATGATGAGGCCCATTTTGGTCCGCTGCCGGAGGCGGTCCTTTTGGGAGAGATCCCCGTCGATCCGGAAGTCCCTCTGGAGAAGCTCGCTGATGGTGTTGCCGATGAGGGCGATGTTTTCCAGGTCCACCCCCGATTCGGGCTCGTCGAAGAGGAGGAGGTCCGCGTCCTGCGCCATCAGCTGCAGCAGTTCGGAGCGCTTGATCTCGCCGCCGGAGAAGCCTGCGTTGATGTCCCGGTCCAGGAAGTCCGTGAAGTTGACTTTTGCCGCCAGGGCCTCCACGTCCACGGCCCTGCGCCCGCAGATCTGAATCATCTGGCGGGTCTTGAGCCCGTGGATCGTGGGCGGCCGCTGGAAGGACATGCCGATTCCCAGGCGGGTCCGCTCGTTGACGGGCATGTGGGTGATGTCCACGCCCTTGAACTCGATCTTTCCGGCGGTCACCCGGTACTGGGGGTAGCCGAGAATGGTCATGAGGAGCGTCGTCTTGCCGGACCCGTTGGGCCCGAAGAGGATGTGGGTTTCGCCGGGCTTGATCTCGAGATCGATGTGCCGGAGGACTTCCCGGTCGCCGATGCTCACCTGCAGATCTTCGATTTTCAGCATGGCCTCCTCCTTTGCAGGGCGGGGGAAAAGGGGCGGATCGGGAAATCTGCCCCTTTTCCGGCCGGTCAGGATACCAGTTCCTCGATGACTTCGCGGACTGTCTTGATCTCCCGGATGAGGGCCGCTACCTGGCCGGCCCCAGCGGGGAAGAGATCGAGGTCCCCGGCGAGCCAGCCCTTCGGTGCGTCGAAGAGGCTGTACCGCTCCGACAGCGTGACCTGGGGATCGTTCATCTCCTGATCGAGTTTCGGATTCCGGATCACCCGCATGTTCATGTTTCCCAGGTTGAGGAGGACCGTTCCGCCGTCTCCGCAATGCAGGATGGCCTCCTTCCAGGCGGCCGGGGCGGGGCTCTCCACCGTGGCGATGAGTCGCGTCCCGATCTGCACTCCCTGGGCACCCAGGGCCAGGGCGGCCCGGTAACCGCGGCGATCGGCGATTCCTCCGGCGGCGACGATGGGAACCCTCGCCGCGTCGGCCACAAGGGGAACAAGGACCAGGGTCGAGGATTCGGAGCCGAGGGACCGGAGCCCGCCCGATTCGGAGCCGGAGACGACGAGGCCGTCGACCCCCGCATCGATGGCCTTGACCGCCGCGTTCAGGGAGAGGAGGACGTGGAGGCCCTTCATGCCGAGGGCGTGGATCTGCGGGTAGAGGGCCTTCGGCGATCCCGCGGAGGTTGTCACCGTCTTTACACCCGCCTCGGCGAGGATCTCCAGGATCTTCGGGTTCTCCTGGTTCATGACCATCAGGTTCGCCCCGAACGGCTTTGCCGTGAGGGCCCGGACGCCCGCGACGAGGCGCTTTGCGTCTTCTTTGTTGCTGAAGCCGAGGGACAGCATCCCGAAGGCGCCGGCCTCGCTGACGGCGGCGGTGTAGTGGGGGGCGTTGAGCGCGCCGACGGGACCTTGAATGATCGGATGGCGGCAGTCGAGCATTTCCAGCAGTGCGGACATAAGAACCTCTCCTTTCGATGAATTCGGTCGCGGTGGGGAAATCACCACGTAATCCTTGCGTTATCCCTCCAAGCGGATGGCCTTGCGCGGACAGTCCCGGGCCGCCCGCTCGACGGCCTCCCGGTGTCGCTCCGGCTGCTTCACTTCGAAGACCGGCCGGAGATGGAGACCCCACTGGCAAAAGACGTCGAAGCAGGTTTCGATGCAGCGCTCGCACCCGTTGCAGGACTGTGGATCGATGACGATTCGCACCGGATCGATGCCCCCCTATTTCCCGGACAGTTGCCGAACCAGCTCCGGCAGGCCGTCCAGAAGCCCCTCCTCCGTTTTCTGGAAGACCAGCTCGACGTCCGGCGAGTACGGAACGAAAAAAGCATTGGATTGCCGGGCATTATAATGCGGTTTTCAGGGAAGATCAACAGGAGGGCAACGCTCAGGGATAAAACGGCTCCGCGGCCTTGTTCTTGAGGTAGGCCTCGGCAAAGATGTGCCAGCGGTCGCGTCCGCCTTTCCGGTAGAGGGTGATTCGGGTCTCGCCGTTGACGGTCTCGATGACGGCGAAGGAAGCCGGGATGGCGGCGCCGAGATACTGGTCGCCGGGATTCAGGACGACCGTGTCTCCGACGATGTCCAGGAGGGCCTGGTGGGTATGTCCGAAGAGTACCCCCCGGGCCTTTCTCTTTTTCGCCATTTTCACGAGCCGGTCGATGGTCTCCCGCCAGACCGACGGAGGGTGGTAGGGGTTCATGTCGAGCTGGAAGCCGTGGAGGAGCAGGTAGGGTCGGCCGTCGAGCTCCGCCACCTCCATGTCGGGGTAGTTGCTTCCATAATCCTCATTCCCGCGGACGCCGTAAAACGGGATTCCCGACTCGTCGGCGATCGTCCTCCCGTCAAGCACTCCATCGCCCAGGTGGATCAGGCCGTCGAAGGGACCGAAGAGTCCGACGGCGTTCCTCAGATCGTGCCGGTTGCCGTGGGTGTCGGAAACGACGAGATAGCGCATGGGACTCCCGGTATCCGTTTTTTTCCTGGGAATGTGGAAAGAATGGCTCGTGAGGTCCCAGCCTAGTCGGGGTGGGACCTCACGAGCGATGGAATTACAGGAATGGAGGCGGTTTGTCAAGGACGGCAGGCGATTCCTTGCCGATTGAGCGGCAAGGCTCCGGTGAGGCCTCCCGGCGGGGGCCTGACGCGGCGAACGCCCCGGCGCCCCCGCCCCGTCTCCGGCGGGAGGGCGCGGCAGGTGCTTAGAACTTCATGACCTTGCTGACGATCTCCTTCATGATCTCGGTGGTTCCGCCGCCGATGCTCAGGATCCGGGAGTCGCGGTACAGCCGCTCCACCATGTATTCCCGGGTATAGCCGTATCCGCCGTGGATCTGCACGGCGTCGAAGACGACCTTGTCGCAGACCTCGCAGGCGAAGTTCTTCGCCATGGAGACTTCCCGGATGCAGTCGATGCCCGCCTGCATTTTTGCTGCAACGCGGTAGTTGTATTCCTTGGCCACGGAAACCTTCGTCGCCATGTCCACGAGCTTGTGGCGGGTCACCTGGAATCCGGAAAGGGTTTTCCCGAAGGCCTCCCGGGTCTTGGCGTACTTGATCGATTCCTCCAGGGCCAGTTCCGCCGTGGCGTGGGCCATCACCGAAAGGGCGAGGCGCTCGTTCTGGAAGTTCGCCATGATGCCGTAGAACCCCATGCCTTCGCCGCCCAGGAGATTCTCCGCGGGGACGCGGCAGTCCTCGAAGGCAAGCTCCGCCGTGTCGGAGGCGTTCCAGCCCATCTTGCGGATTTTCTTGGCCACGGAGAAGCCCGGGGTGGAGGAGTCAATGACGAGCAGGCTGATCCCCTTGAAGCCGGATCCGCCGGTCCGCACCGCCGTGGTGATGTAGTTGGCCCGGCAGCCGCTGGTGATGAAGGTCTTGGCGCCGTTGACGACGTAGTGGTCGCCGTCCCGGACGGCCCGGGTGCGGATGTTTGCCACGTCGGAGCCGGCATCGGGCTCCGTGATCCCCAGGGCGGCGATCTTCTGCCCTCCGAAGACCGGCGGCAGGAAGCGCTGCTTCTGCTCCTCCGTTCCCATATGCAGGATCGGGGGGCAGGCGATGGCGTAGCTCCCCAGTCCCGACACGAGGCCGATGGAGCCGCAGCGGCAGATCTCCTCCGTGTAGGCGACGTGCATGAACTTGTCGCAGGGGATGCCGCCGTAGGCCTCCGGGAAGTCGAGGCCCATCAGCCCTGCCTGGGCGGCCTTGACGTAGAGCTCCGCCGGGAAGATCTCCGCGTCCTCCCAGTGCTCGATGTTCGGCATGATTTCCTTTTCCACGAATTTCCGGACGGTAGCGCGGAAAATCTGGTGATCTTCAGTGAAATACTCCTGGTACATGGGATGAGCCTCCTCTTTTTTGTTTTATGAGCGATACACGCCGACCCCCGGCCGCGCCCCCGCGGCTGTACGGTCTATCCGGGTCGCGGGGGCTGCCACGACCGTCATGCCTTCGTGAACTTTTCCCGCAGGATGTTCTTCAGGATCTTGCCGCTCGGGTTGCGCGGCAGGGCGTCCGTGAAGATGATCTTTTTCGGGACCTTGTAGCCCGCCATCTCGCTCTTGCAGAAGTCGATGATCTCCTTCTCGTCCAGGGTCTGCCCCGGACGCGGGACGATGACGGCCGTGACGATCTCGGACCAGCGGTCGTCGGGCATGCCGATGACGGCGGCGTCGGCCACCTTGGCGTGCTTGAACAGGGTCGCCTCCACTTCCTGGGACGACACGTTTTCGCCGCCGGTCTTGATGATGTCTTTCGCCCGGTCGACGAAGTAGACGAACCCCTCGCGGTCCATCCGGACCATGTCGCCCGTGTGGTGCCAGCCGCCGCGGAACGTGTAGGCCGTTTTTTCCTCTTCCCTGTAATAGCCCAGCATGACGGAAGGCCCCCGGGCCACCAGCTCGCCCGTCTCGCCCCGGGGAACCTCGCGTCCGTCGGGGTCGAAGACCTTCAGTTCGAGGGGCAGGTGGGACCGGCCGATCGAGTCGGGCCGCTTCGCCATGTCGTGGTGTTGGAGGCATGTACCCAGGGGGCTCATCTCGGTTTGGCCGTAGTAGTTCATGAACTCCGCGTCCGGCAGGAGCTTCCGCCAGCGGTCCAGGACGGCCGGGGGCGCCAGGGCGCCGAAGACAATGCACATCCGGAGGGAGCTCAGGTCGTAGCTATCGAAGTCCGGCACCATGGGCAGGTAGAGGTACAGGGCCGGCGGCCAGATCCAGTATGTGATCTTCTCCTCCCGGGTGAGCTTGAGGATCTCCACGGGATCCGGGGCGTACTCCATCACGTAGAGGGCACCCACGGCAAAGCTGGCGATGCACAGGTACATGGCCGCCACGTGGTACAGGGGAATGCCGCCGATGAGGACGTCCTTCTCCGTGACCTTCAGGTCGGCCAGCGCACTCAGGAGGACCATGTAGAAGTTCAGGTGCGAGTTGAGGACTCCCTTCGGAGCCGCCTCTGTCCCGGAGGTGTAGAGAAGGATCGCCGGGTCGTCGTAGTCGATCTCCGCCTCCGGCTCCGTGGCGGGATTCGCCTCACTCCAGAGGTCCTCGATGTTCATCCATCCCGCCGGTGCCTCCTTGCCCCCCAGGTCGATGTACCCGAAGGTACGGACGCTTTTCAGCTCGTCCTGCATGCCGCCGAGCTGGGGGATCAGGGCGTCCTCGACGAAGAAGACCGTTGGCTCCGAGTGGTTGATGATGTACCGGATCTCGTCCCCCTTGAGCATGAAGTTCAGGGGGGTGATGACGGCCCCTAGTTTCATGAGGGCCCACCAGTAGATGACATAATGATGGCAGTTGTGGGACAGGATGGCCGCCCGGTCGCCTTTGCCGACGCCAAGCTTTGCCAGGCCGTGGGCGCAGCGGTTGACGGCCTCGTTCAGCTCCCGGTACGTGAAGTTCCGGTCCCGAAAGCGGAGGATCCGGCGGTCGGGGGTGCGGGCCGTCGAGCGGACCAGAATATCGCCGACGGCGGTTCTGCGGATGACATTCTTCTGGAGAGACGAGAGCGTACTCATGGAAAAAGCCTCCTTTTGGCCGAAGTCCCCCCGATAGGGGGCATGGCTGCCCCCCGGGGAAGGCGTTATCTGGGGTTGAGAAACGGAGGCAGGGGCCCCGGCGGGGCCCCTCCTGTCCTGGTTGTCAGGGTTGAATGGAACTGCCGCTCAGGCAGGCTTGTAGCGGTTCAGGCTGTCCCGGGCGATGAAGGCGCGCTGCATCTCCGAGGTGCCGTAGGCAAGCTCGGCGAAGCGGGCGTCCCGGTACAGGCGCTCCACGGCGGCTCCCTTGACATATCCGTGCCCGCCGTGGACCTGCATGGCCAGGTCCGCGATCTTGTTGATGGACTCGCTCGTGAAGAGCTTTGCCGAGGCCGTGAGGATCGGCGCCTCCGTCTCCTGGTGGTCCGTGCTCCAGGCCGCACGCAAGGTCATCATCCGACCCAGGTCGTTCAGGGTAAACATGACGGCCAGCTTCGCCCCCACGCCCTCGAACAGGCCGATGGGTTTCCCGAAGGCCTTCTTCCCCTTCCCGTGTCCCGTGGAGACCTCCATGCAGGCGACTCCGAGGCCCACCGACATGGACGACAGGGAAATCTTGATCCACTCGGTGATGCGGCCGAGAAGGGCGTACCCTCCGCCCGCCTCGCCCACGAGCGCGTCCGCGGAAACGGCGCAGCCCGTCAGGCTGATGCCCGCCGTCGGGGCGCCCCGGAGACCCATCGTCTCCACCGTCTCGCCCACGGCAAGACCGGACGCGCCCTTCTCCACAACGAACAGCGACAGGCCCTTGTCGAGGCCCGCCTCCCGGTCCGTCCAGGCCAGCACCAGGAAAGCGTCCGCCACGGGGGCGTTCGTCACGAGGTCCTTCGAGCCCGTCAGGACCCACCCGTCCCCCTTCTTCTCCGCCTTCGTCACCATGCCCGAGAGATCCGAACCGGCGTCCGCCTCTGTGCACGCCAGCGCCCCGATGAACTCGCCGGCGGCGATGCCCGGCAGGTATCGTGTCTTCTGCGCCTGGGACCCGAAGCATTGAATCGCCATCCCGAAGGCCGTCCCCGAAGACATGGCCGCCAGGAACGTGGCCGGGCACGCCTTCGCCAACTCTTCGCCCGCCACGCACTGGCTGACGAAGTCCGCTTTCAGAAGGAGGTCGAAATACCCCGCCCCCGCCAGCTTCCTGAACCGGGCCCGGAGCATCTCCGGGACCTTGTCTGGCGCGGCCGCATCCAGCTCCGCCGCGGCGGGTGCGATCTCGGCCCTGCAGAACGCTACCATCCGCCCCTGCAGGTCTTTCTGTTCATTGGTCAGTTCGTAATCGATCATGATCCTTCACCTCCCTCACATCATCATGAAGCGGGCGACGATCATGCGCATGATGTCGGATGTCCCGCCGCCGAGCTGCCCCAGCTTCGCATCCCGCATGCCCCGCTCCACCGGGTACTCGTGAATGTACCCGTACCCGCCGAACAGATCGACGGCTGCCGAGCACATCTCGAATCCCTTGTCGCCCACGTACATCTTGTTGACCGAGGCCAGGAGAGGATTCAGCATCACCCCGTTGTCCTTCGAGGCCGCCACGCGGTATACCGCCAGACGCGCCGCCTCCAGGAACACCCGCATGTCGGCGATCCGGTTCTGGATTGACTGGAACTCGCCGATCGTCTTGCCGAAGGCCCGACGCTCGTTGGCATAGCGGGCGCAGTTCTCGATCATGAACATACCGCCCCCCAGGAAGGGGGAAAGCAGCGTGCTCCGGTCCCACTCCACGCCGCCCAGGGCGATCCGCCAGCCGGCGCCCTCGCCGCCCAGGATGTTCTCCGCAGGGACTTCACAGTCCTCCATGAAGACCTCCGAGGTCGTCGAGCACTTGCAGCCCATCTTGTGCATCGGCTTCCCCGTCGAGAGACCCGGAGTGCCCGCGTCCACGATGAACGTCGTGATTCCCTTGTGCCTCTTCGACTTGTCCAGCGTCGCGAAGATCACGAACACCTTCGCCAGCGGGGCGTTGGTGATGAAGGTCTTCGAGCCGTTGAGGATGTATTTGTCCCCCTTCTTCACGGCCGTCGTCGCCAGCGCCGCCGCGTCGGATCCGCTGCCCGGCTCCGTCAGCCCCATGCAGCCGATGTCCTCGCCCGTCGCCAGGCCCGGCAGGTACTTCTTCTTCTGCTCTTCCGTGCCGTGCTCCATGATGTTCGCGCCGCACAGGTACGTGTGGGCTCCCAGCGCCAGCGTGTGGCCGCCGTCGAGGCCGGCATGGCCCATGGCCTCGCCGGCCAGGCAGCAGGTGGTGAAGTCCGCTCCCGATCCGCCGTACTCCTCCGGGAACGGAAGACCCAGGAGCCCCATGGAGCCCAGCTTTTTCCAGACTTCCATGCTGAACTCCCCTTCACGGTCCGCCGCCTCGCACAGGGGAGCCACCTCCTCCTTACAGTAGCGGTAGATCGTGTCGCGGAACATCCGCTGTTCGTCGGTAAACGTAAAATCCATCTATGTGACCCTCCCTTCAGGCCTTGCGAATGCCCATGATTGCCCTCGCCTCCGCGGGCGTGGCGGGTGTCCGGTTCAGGGAGGCGGCGACCTTCACGCACCACTCCACCTGCTCCCAGCTCCCCTTGGCCAGTTCACCGTTGGGCATCCGGGTGTTGTCCTCCATGCCGACCCGCATGTTGCCGCCCATGAGGCAGGACATGACGTTGGCGGGGAACTGCTCGTTGCCCACGGCGCAGGTCGTGAAGTTGGCTGTCGCCGGGATGGCGTTGACCATGGAGATGAACACGTCGGGGCGGAACTTCTGGCCGCCGACGACGCCCCACACGAAGTTGAAGTTCATGGGCTCCGTGAAGAAGCCCTGCTTGGCGATCAGGAGCGTGTTGTCGATGCCGCCGATGTCGTAGCACTCGATCTCCGGCTTCACGCCGTTGGACTCGAAGGCCTTGCCGAAGTCCTGGAGCATGGTGAACGTGTTGTCGAAGACGTAGTCGAAGAAGATCTGTCCGGTGTGGCGGTCGACGATGCTGAAGTTCATGCTGTTGGTGTTGTACGAGGCCATCTCCGGCTTGACCGCCACGATCTGGGCCAGCCGCTGTTCCGGCGTCTTGAAGATGCCGACGGCGGAGCTCAGGCAGACGAGCAGCTCGGGGCAGCGGGCCTTGATGGCGTCGTGCACGGCCCTGATGCGGTCGATCTCGTGGGTCGGCTGGCCGTCGTCCGTTCTTGCATGGACGTGGACCATGGCGGCCCCGGACTGGTAGCACTTGTACGCTTCCTCGGCGAACTCCTCGACCGTGTAGGGCACGCTGGGGTTGTTGTTCTTCATGGTCGCGGCCCCGGTGAGAGCCGCCGTGATGATGACCTTCTTTTCATCCTTGGCCATGGTGATACCTCCTTATGGGTATTTGTTTTGTTATCGTCCAGGTGGATCCCTATGGCCGCGTCTCAGGCGGGCTCGAAGTGATCCAGCTGCATCAGGGTGTTGACGGGCCCCTCGGCGAAGACGGCCTTCACCTTCATGCCCACGTATACGTCCAGCGGATCCACATCGGCCACGATGTGGGTGAGCGGCGTGTCGGCCCCGTCCAGCTTGATCTGCCCCAGGATGTACGGTGCCTTCCGGGGAAGATGCTTGTCGTTGTAGTTGACGATGGTGTAGTTGACGAGTTCCCCCGTCGTGCCAACGTCCACCCAGTTGTCGGCGATCTTCGCCCCGCACTTGTTGCAGTATTCCCGGGGCGGGATGTAGGTGATGCCGCACGTTTCGCACTTGAGGCCCGTAATCTTCTTCTTGTCCCTCATGGCGATGATCCACTTCGAGCCGATCCGTCCCACGAAGTACTGGTTGGGCAGGGCCATCCTCGCCTCGATGACGAAGCAGTCTTTTATATTTTCACTTGTGCAGGTCATGATCCGATTCTCCTCTCCCTTAGTCGATGATTTCAAAATGGAGGATGTCACGGAAGCTGCCCGTGGGCTTCTCCGCCCAGACGGGCCGTACCCTCGATCCGATCTTCAGCTTCGAGAGGTCCTTTCGGTTGATCTCGAAGGCGAAGGCTTCCTCCGGGGTGGCATTTTCCAGCATGATCCAGGCGCAGGCGTAAGGGGTGTCCCGCACTTCGCCGGTGAGGGGATCGGGGCTGGCAAAATACACCAGGTCGAAGTTCGTGACGTACCCTTCCGGTCCCAGCTCCACGTAGTCGGTGGTGCGTACGTGGCAGAACTGGCAGATCTCCTGGGGGAGGATCAGGGTCCGCTTGCAGAGGGGACAGACGCTGGCGAGGAGCTTCTTGTCCCGAAGCCCGGCGAACCACTTGCCCATGACGGGGCCCGTGGCGAAGCGCTGGTTGATGGAGGTGACCACCTTCAGGGAAAGCAGTTCCTCCGCCTCCTCGGCATTGGGATCCACGTACTTGTCGAAATACTTGCCGGTGGCGGCGGCGGCCATCATGTCGCCGTCGATCCGGACCTTTCCGGAGGTGAAGGCGGAGGCGCCGTCGATTGTTCCGGTCATCATGCCGACATAGGTGGCGGCCTCCATGGTCATTTTCACGGCCAGGTCCGCATCGAGACCTTCCTTGAGGGTGCACGTCCCGTCGGTGATGGTGATGGTGAACTGCCCGCCGCCTTCGCCCGTCAGGTCATACCCGTATTTCAGCGTTACGCCCGCCGCCTTGTCAGGACGGAAACGGTCTCCGATGGCGGAGAGGATTCCCCGGGCGGTGACTTCCGTCTTTTTCTCCGGCACGGTGTACTGCACGAAGATCTGGGGCAGGAGCGTCATCAGCATCCGTGTGTCGCCGACGACCCTCATCTTGCCCTGGGAGAGGGCGTCGATGGCGCCGATCTTCTGCAGGGTGACGCCGATGAACGTCTCCGCGTCGGAGGCGGTGATCGTTGCCGTGCACGGTCCGAGGTCGCCCTCGACGGTCTCGATTTTGGCGGTCTGATCCTTGACGGTGAGCTTCCATTTTCCCCCGCCCTCGCCGCCGCAATCGTACCCGATGACGACGTCCACGCCCTTGGACGCCTCGGGTTTGAAGCGCTTGGGCATCGTATTGAAGATATCCGCTACGGTGGTTCCGAAGAATTCAGCCATGGTCAACCTCCTACCAGTTCAATTCTTTTTCGAGCATAAGCATAACGGTCCACAGGGTGCCGCCGAACCCGGAGGCCAGGGCATGGCGGACCTCCTTCTTGATCTGGTGGCCGCCGGCGTCTCCCCGGATCTGAAGGGCCGCCTCGGCGGGACGGAGCATGGCCGTGGCGCCGATGGGATTGCTGGCGATGACGCCTCCCGAGGGATTGACCGGGAGCTTGCCGTCCATGTCGAATTCGCCGGCTTCCATGAGCTTCAGAACCTCGTCATCCTTGAGGAGCAGGAATTCCCGGAGCCAGTCGAGGCCCCAGTAGGCGGACGGATCGTACATCTCGAAGACGTCGAAGTATTCCAGCGGGTTTTCAATGCCGTTTCGCTTGAAGAGCTTCTCCGCACAGTCGCGGTGGGTGCTCTTGGGTTTCTTCGCGCCGTACAGGTTGGACATGTTTTCCCCCCGGTGGGAGGTTTCATGATCCCGGATCCAGACGGGCGGCTTGGCGGTTCCCTTCTTCACCCGATCCTCGCTGGTGAGGATCATGGCGCAGGCCCCGTCGGACTGGGAGCACATGTGGATCAGCCGGAGCTCGCCGACGAGCTGGGGAGACGTCTCCATCAGGGTCTCCAGCTGGTCGTACTCGAGACCGAGGCGTCGGTGCGCCCGCTCGTTCAACATGGCGTGCTTGTCGATCATGATCCGGTACTTCATGGCGGCCCGGAGAACCCGCTCTTTCCCGAACTCCTTGATCATTTCCGTGGCCGTGGTGGATGTGAGCGCTCCCGTCTGGAGGTTGCGGAACCAGAGGGGGTCGGCCATGTTCGTGATGCCGCCGGTGGTGTTCCCTTCCTGGAGCTTCTCGAAGCCGAGGCACAGGACGTTGTCGTACTGGCCGGAGGCCACGAGGCTGTCGGACGCGCAGACCAGGGTGGCCCCGACAGTGCCGCCCGTGGTGATCCGGTACTCATCCTTTCCGTAGGACCCGCAGCCCAGGGCATGCCACATGTCCGGCTGGAACTGCATCTCGAAGAGCTCCATGTTGCCGTGGACGATGCAGTCGATATCGTCAAGCGTCATGTTGGCGTCCGCCAGGGCGTTGCGCACCGCCTCGGAGACCATTTCCACCTGGTTCTGGTCTTCCTTGTGGCTGGACAGGGTCGTCTGGCCGATCCCGATAATGGCTACATTTCTGTTTTTTATGTGTTTTTTCATGATGCCTGCTCCTTACGCTTCGAGAATGAGAACGGAGTGGAACTGGCCGGCGGGCCCGTTGGTCGAGTGGGCCACGGCGCATTTCGCGTCCGGAACCTGGCGGTCGCCGGCGCCGCCCTGAAGCTGGAGAGTCGCCTCGGCGGCCCGGTAGAGGCCGGCGATAATGAGCGGGTTCCCCGCCAGGGTTCCGCCGGAGAGGTTGACCCGATGCTTCCCGGGGCCGCCTTCGGCGATGAAGCGTCCGCCTTCTCCCTCTCCGCAGAAGCCCAGTCCTTCCATCCACATGGGCTGCTGGTAGGCGTAGCAGTCCATGACCTCGACCACGTCGGCGGCCTTTTTCAGGTCCTGGATGCCGGCTTTCCGGCAGGCGTTCGCGGTGGCCTTCTTGAGGGCGAAGTTGCTGGTCAGATCCCGGTCACCGAAAAAGAAGGTGTCCATGCAGTTGGCGAATCCGGTGATCCATACCGGATTGTCGGTGAATTCCTTCGCCCGCTCCTCCGAGGCCAGGAGCAGTCCCACGGCACCGTCGGAGACGGGGTAGGCGTGGAGCTGGCGGATGGGATCGCACAGCATGGGCGAGGACTTGACTTTCCCCGCCGGAATGGCTTCCTGCGCATTGGCGTAGGGGTTCTTGACGGCCCACTGGCGGCTTCGGACCACGATCTCGGCGAGCTGGTCGTCCGTGAGGCCGCTCTTTTTCATGTAGGCCCGCGCCTGCAGACCGGCGGCGTTCAGGTAATCCAGGCCCGTGGCCCGGCCGTAGAAGGGATCGAAGCCGCAATTCGTGATCATGTTGCGGCTCTCGCCCTGGGATTCCTTGCAGTGCCCCATGATCAGGACTAGATCCTTGTGCCCCGAGAGGATGATGGCGTTGGCGTAGCCGATGGCATTGAGGCCTTCCTGGGCCATCTTTTCTTCCGCGAGATACTGCCCACCGATGACGTCCGTGACGCCGTTGTTCGAGATGGTCCGGGCATCGAAGAAATCGTCGGAGGTGCTGACGATCATTTCCACGCCGCCTTCTCCGTATTTGAATCCTGTCTGCCCCTGAAGATCCTCCAGTACGTCCAGAAGCATGTTCTGAAAACGCCTGTACCAGAGGTCCGGTTCGTTCTTGTGCTGGGCAACCGCACAAATCGCTACCCGCTTTGTTGCCATAGAACGTCTCCTTCCTTAATATGGTTCTGAATCGTATCGCGGCGCGGGGTCCGTCCCGGCCGCAGTCTCATGCAAATCGGATCAGCCGCAGGTCCACCGCGGGCTTTCGGCGGGCCTTGTCGCCCGCAAAGCAGTTCATGAACCGCCCCTCCTTGATGGTCCGGATGATTCCGTCCCGGTCCCGGGGGGCCTCCAACTCGATCCATCCGCGCCCGCAGCCCAGGAGGTTGTGGGAATCGTCGGCCGCCACCTTGGGATAGGGGATCTCCGGGATATCGAACTGGGGCGTGTAAAACCCGTGGGTTGTGATCTCCACCGCGTCGATGGGATAGCGCTCCGCCACCTCCGCGATGATGCGGATACAGTCGCGCAGGCCGAGATCGATATCGGCGGGGTGGTTGAAGACATGCAGGACTTCCCTTTCTCCCTCGATCCGGCTGACGTGGACGTATCCCTTGCGGCAGTGCACCGTCAGCTCGATTCCCGTGAAGATCAGCATGTCCGACCGAACCCGGGTGATGGCATCCCCGTAGGAGGGCTTCAGGAGGTGGTCGTGGTCCGTGATGGCGATGAAATCGTAGCCCAGGCGCGCATAGGCATCGGCGACCTCCTGGGGTGTCATGGTCCCGTCGGAGTAGGTTGTATGGGTGTGGAGCTGTCCCTTGAGAATCATAACCGTCCGTCCGATTCCGTCAGGCGCCCGGGCACGGCGCCCCGCCTGCGTCCGCTGGAATGCCGGAATCCGTCTTCCCGTTTCTGCTCCGCTCTGGTCCGCCGGGGATTGGCGCCTCGATGCGTTCGGCGGGAATCCATCTCAGTGCTCTGCTTCCGCCTCGGCCCCATGAAGAAAAACATTTGTCAGGCTCTCGATGATCCGCTTCTCCCTGGACTTGCTCAGGGTCTCATTGCCCAAGATCATGACCGACAGGAACGTGTCGATGGCACCCAGGAAAACATAGGTGAGGTAGTTGGACTGGATGTCGGACCGCAGGGTTCCCCGGGTCTGGCCTTCGCGGATGATGTCTTCACAGAGGTTGAACAGTTTCCGGAACTTGTCCTTTCCCCGGGGACTCGAGTGATAGATGAAGCCCCGGGAGACTTCCGCCACGAAGATGGACATCTGGCTCGGCGTCGCGGTGTAGGCGTTCATCATGAACTTGATGATCTCCACCAGCTTTTCCTTGGTGGCCGCGGTGCTCTTCTTGAGCATCTCCAGCTCGTCGTAGAAGGATTTCCACCAGTTCTCGACGATGGCGTCGAAAAGTTTTTCCTTGTTCTCGAAATAGTGATAGATGAGCCCGTACGAGAGGTTGGCTTCCTTGGCGATATCAGCCATCCGGGCTTCGGCGAATCCTTTCGTGCTGAAGACCTTCAGTGCCGCTTCGACGATGATTTTTTCGCTGGCTACTTTTTCCATGCGCTCCGGTGTAGCAAATGTTGATTGACATGTCAATCGGTATTTGGCGGCCGGGTGTCCGGGGCGTGGACGCTTGGCATGGGTTTTGAGAACGATATGAATATGTTGCGAAATGTGCGGAACAGGATCGAACGGAAGGAGCGAGGGATGAACAAGGGGTTGGCCGTTATGGCCGCGGTGGTGGTCATGTTCTGGTGCGCCGGCGACGCATTCGCCTTTCGGTGCAACGGTGGAAAAGGCCTGGTCAGTACCGGCGACACCAAGACGCGCGTCACGATCGAATGCGGAAAGCCCGACAGTGTCGAGCGTGTGAAATCCGTCACAAGGGGCCGCTTTATCGGAGGCGAAGACCCGCGTACCGGCAGGAGTCACGGCGGAGTCTATGCGGAAGAAACGGTGTCCGTCGAGAAATGGTACTACAACTGCGGAGACAGTGATTTCCTCTACGTTCTGACCTTCGAGGGGGACGTCATGATGGCGGAAGAAACGGCCGGCCGGGGGAAAGGTCCGTCCCGCTGCACATTTTGAGACGGGACGGGGATATCGGCCGATCGCTGCGTTCCGCGACATGTGTTTCCGTCCGGAACGGATACCCGTGGAGCTGTGATTACGCCTTTCGTTTTCTTCGTGCCGTCCATGGCTGAAGCATGCCATGGATATTTTTTATCCATCCGGCCGTGTCGAGCTGGATAGAATGTATCCGGAATCGCATTCCATTGTTCTGCGTTCGCGCTCTTTCCCCATGATTAGCGAATGAATCCGGTATATTGGGAATGACGTCCAGCCGGGCACGGTCCTTGCCAAGCATATGATCCGGGGATGCCTTCCGGATGTCCATAACATGTCAGGCAGCCCCGGCGACTCCCGGGGCTTCGCCTTGACAGCCCCTTTCATCCATAGCATATGGACCGGCCATGAAGAAAAACATCGTACATTTCCTGCTTTCAGCCTTCCTTGTCGTCCTGTTCGTCCCGGCGGCGGTGCATCCGGAAGAGTCGATCCGCCCCGGGGAAACGCTGGATCTGAAGCGCTGCATCGCCATCGCCCTGGAACGGCACCCGAGCATCCTCGGCGCAGCCGGCGGCCTGAAGGCCAGCGAAAGCCGGGTGGGTCAGGCCCGGGCCGGCTACTATCCGCAGGTCAACGCATCGGCGGATTACGACCGCAACTCCGTAGGCGGCACCATGTCCAGAACAGCGGGGACCGTATACGACAGCTATGCCACCGGCGTCAGTGTCAACCAGACCCTTTTCGATTTCTTCAAGACGTCCACCCAGGTGAAGATCCAGCGACTTGGGGCGGATTCCTCCCGGGCCGATCTGGAGCAGGCGATGAGCCAGATCGCCTATGACGTCAAGAAAGCCTATTACGGCCTTCTCCAGGCCCGGCGCCTGAGAGACGCCAACGCGGAGGCCGTGGGCTCCTACCGGCAGCACCTGGCACAGGCAAAAAAATTCTTCGAGGTCGGCCTGAAACCGAAGTTCGACGTGACCAAGGCGGAGGTCGATCTGAGCAACGCACGCCTGAACCTGTTGAAAGCGGAAAACGCCATGAACCTGGCCCGCCTGACCCTGGGGAATGCCATGGGCTTGCCCGGAGCGCCGACGTTCGAGATTCGCGACAGCCTGGCCTTCCAGCCCTACCCGGCCTCGCTCGACGAGGCGCGGAAGAAGGGGGAAGAGCGGAGACCGGACCTGCGGTCGGTCCGGTCGAAGCGGGAGGCGGCGGAGTCTTCCGTCGACCTGGCGAAGAAGGGATACTTTCCCGTTCTGACCGGGAGCGCCGGATACGGATGGTCGGGGGAGGATTTTCCCCTGGAGAGGGGATGGAATGTGGGGGCGACCCTGTCGGTGCCGCTGTTCAGCGGCCTGTCCACGAAGTACCAGACCGACGAGGCCCGGGCAAACCTGGAAGTCCTGAAGGCGAACGAAGACCTTGTCCGCCAGACCGTACAACTGGAGATACAGCAGGCCCTGCTGAACCTTCAGGAGGCCCGGGACCGCATCGCGGTCGCGGAGTTGGAGGTTCGGCAGGCCGCGGAAAACCTTGAACTGGCCCGGGGGCGATACGGCGCCGGCGTGGGAAGCCCCATGGAGGTAACCGACGCCCTGCTGGCGGACATCAACGCCAAAACGGCCCATACGGCGGCCCTTTACGATTACCGGCTTGCCCAGGCAAGCCTGGAGAAGGCGACCGGGGAAAAATGAAAATCGCAGGCATGAACCGAAAGAAGATCCTGATCATGGCCGGCATCGCCGCCCTGATCGCGGCGGCGGCCATCTGGTTTTTCTTCCACAGGAACAGCAGTCCCGCTTTCAAGACGGCCAGGGCCGTCCGCGGTGAGGTTGTGGCTGCCGTCACCGCCACGGGCACGGTCAACGCCGTCACCACGGTGCTGGTGGGAACGCAGGTGTCCGGGACCATCAAGGAGCTCTTCGTAGACTACAACTCGCCGGTGAAGAAGGGTCAGGTTCTTGCCCAGATCGACCCGGTCTCCTTCCAGGCCCAGGTGGACCAGGCGCGGGCGAACCTTCGTCTGGCCGAGGCGAACGTGGAAAAGGCCGAGGCAACCGCCCGGGACACGAAGCGGACCTTCGAACGCAACAAGGAACTCTATACTGCAAACTTCATTGCCCGGAGCGACCTGGACACGGCGGAGACGAATGCCTCGACCGCCGCCGCCTCGCTCAGCGCGGCCCGGGCCCAGGTCCAGCAGAGCCGGGCGGCCCTGACCGCGGCGGAGACCAACCTCCACAACACCCGGATCCTCTCCCCCGTGAACGGAACCGTCATCTCGCGAAGCATCGACATCGGCCAGACCGTGGCGGCGAGCTTCCAGACCCCCACGCTGTTCAACATCGCCCAGGACCTGACCCGGATGCAGATCGACGCGAACGTGGACGAGGCGGACATCGGCAAGATCAAGGTGGGCCAGCAGGTGACGTTCACCGTCGATGCGTATCCGGAGGCCCCCTTCCAGGGCGATGTCTCGGAGGTCCGCAACGCGCCCACGACGGTGCAGAACGTGGTGACCTACGACGCGGTGGTCAAGGTTGCCAACCCGGAGCTGAAGCTCAAGCCGGGCATGACCGCCAACGTTTCCATCATCATCGACCGGCGGACGGAGGCGCTGAAGGTGCCCAATGCGGCTCTCCGTTTCCGGCCCGCCGGCAGGGACGGAAAAGGAGCGTCGTCCGCCGCCGTCCAGGGAAGAGAGGGCAGGGATGGACGGGAAGCAGGGCGGGGGCAGGCGGTGTGGGTCCTCGAGGGCAAAAAGCCGAAGCGCGTTGCCGTCACTGCCGGGATCAGCGACGGCCAGTTCACGGAGATCGTCTCGGGAGACCTGAAGGAAGGCCAGGACGTGATCGTCGAGGCCGCCGGCGCCGGGAACAGCAAGCAGCAGCAGCAGATGAGCCCGAGGTTCTTCCGGTGACGACCCTGATCGAGACGGTCGACCTGATGAAGATCTACGACGTGGGGGACAGCCCCGTCCACGCGCTGGACGGCGTCTCCGTGACGATCGACCGGGGGGAGTTCGTCGCCGTCATGGGGCCGTCCGGCTCCGGCAAGTCCACTTTCATGAACGTCATCGGTTGCCTCGATCGGCCCACCAGCGGCGAATACCGCTTCGACGGCATGGACGTGAGCCGCCTCGATCCCGACGAGCTGGCGGAGATCCGGAACCGGAAGATCGGCTTCGTCTTCCAGGGGTTCAACCTGCTCTCCCGCTCGACGGCCCTGGAGAACGCCGAGCTGCCGATGCTCTACAGCTCCATTCCGGCGGGAGAGAGGAAGAAACGGGCCCTGGATGCCCTCCGGCTGCTGGGCCTCGAGGGACGGGAGCATCACCGGCCGAACCAGCTCTCCGGCGGGCAGCAGCAGCGCGTGGCCATCGCCCGGGCCCTGGTGAACGACGCCCCCATCGTCTTTGCCGACGAGCCGACGGGAAACCTCGATGCCAGGACAAGCGTCGAGATCATGGAGCTCTTCGTCCGGCTCAACCGCGAGTCGGGCATCACCATGGTGGTGGTGACCCACGACCCCGACGTGGCATCCTTCAGCCGGCGGGTTATCCGGTTCCTCGACGGCCGCGTGGTCAGCGACGAGGCGGTGACGACATGATCGGCATCCCGTCCACCCTCAAGATTTCTTTCCGGGCCCTGTGGGTCAACAAGATGCGGTCCTCCCTGACCATGCTGGGCATCATCATCGGTGTGGGGGCCGTCATCGCCATGCTGGCCGTGGGCACCGGGGCGAGCCGGAAGATCTCCCAGCAGATCGCCTCCATCGGGAGCAACCTGATCATCGTGATCCCCGGCAGCATCACCCAGGGCGGGGTGCGCCTGGGAGCGGGAGCCCAGTCCTCCCTGACCCGGGACGACGCCGAGGCGATCCGGAGGGAGTGCCCGGCCGTGCAGGCCGTCTCCTCGGAGATGCGCCGGGCCGCCCAGGTGGTCTTCGGGAACCAGAACTGGGCCACGGCGATCACCGGCGTGGAGCCCGGCATCCTGGAGGTCCGGGACTGGGACCTCGCGAGCGGACGGAACTTCTTCGAACAGGACGTCCGGAACGCCACGAAGGTCTGCCTCCTGGGGCAGACGGTGGCGGACAGCCTCTTCGGCAGCATGGACCCCGTCGGCCAGATCATCCGGATCCGGAAAATTCCCTTCATGGTTGTGGGGATCCTGGATCGGAAGGGCCAGTCGCCCATCGGGCAGGATCAGGACGACGTAATCTACATTCCCATCACGACGGCCCAGAAGAAGGTCTTCGGGACGGCTCACGCCGGGACGATCGGTTCCATCCAGGTGAAGGCCGTCAGCGCCGAGGCCCTCCCCGAGGCGGAGCGGCAGGTGACGGAGCTGCTCCGGCAGCGCCACCGCATCGGCCCGGGACGGGAAGACGATTTCACGGTCCGGAACCTGACCTCCATGCTCCAGGTGGCGGAGCAGTCCACGAGGGTCATGACCCTGCTGCTGGGGGCCATCGCCTCGGTGTCGCTCCTGGTGGGCGGCATCGGCATCATGAACATCATGCTCGTCTCGGTGACGGAGCGCACCCGGGAAATCGGCATCCGCATGGCCGTGGGCGCCAAGGCCCGGGACATCCGGCTGCAGTTCATCATCGAGGCCCTGACCCTCTCCCTCATCGGGGGCGTCGCGGGCATCCTCCTGGGTGTGACCGTGTCCGGAATCCTGTCGTTCCTGGCCGGGTGGTCCACCGAGGTGTCCGTTCTCTCGATCTTCCTGGCCTTTGGCTTTTCGGCCCTCGTGGGCATCTTCTTCGGCTTCTATCCGGCCTACAAGGCCTCCCTGCTCCATCCCATCGACGCCCTGCGGCACGAATAGCGGCAGAATTCCGTTGCAAGGGCCCCGGCCCTTGGGGTACCGTGCCGGGCCATGAAGACCTCCCGGATCCTGATCTTCATCTCCGTTCTGCTCGTACTGGCAGCGGCCTGCTCGCGGCCGGAAGGAGATGAGCGCCGAAAAGGTGCTGCCGACGCCCCTCCCGCCTACGGCGACATCCTGGTGACCGGCTCCATCGGCGACGCCAGCAACCTCATCCCGATCCTTGCCTCCGACAGCGCCTCCCACGATATCGCAGAACTCGTCTTCAACGGCCTCGTCAAGTACGACAAGGACATGAACGTCGTCGGCGACCTGGCCGAGTCCTGGGACATCTCGAAGGACGGGCTGGTCATCACCTTCCACCTGCGGAAAGGCGTGAAGTGGCACGATGGCGCGCCTTTCACGGCGGAGGACGTTCTCTTCACCTACCGCCTCACCATCGATCCGAAGACACCGACGGCCTACGCGGGGGACTTCCTGAAGGTGAAGAAGGCGGAGGTCCTGGATCCGCACACCTTCCGGGTCACCTACGACCGGCCCTTCGCCCCGGCCCTCACGAGTTGGAGCGCCTCGGTTCTTCCCAGGCACCTGCTGGAAGGCAAGGACATCAAGTCCACGCCGCTGGCCCGGAGGCCCGTGGGGACGGGGCCTTACCTCTTCAAGGAGTGGGTGACGGGGCAGAAGCTCGTGCTGGCGTCGAATCCCGATTATTTCGAGGGCCGGCCGTACCTGGACGGCTACATCATGCGGATCATTCCCGACACGGCCACCATGTTCCTGGAGCTCCGGGCCGGCGGGATCGACCGGATGGGCCTCACGCCCCTCCAGTACACCCGGCAGACGGAGAGCACCCTGTTCCGGCGGGACTTCAACAAGTACCGCTACCTCTCCTTTTCCTACACCTACATGGGCTACAACCTGCTGAACCCGATGTTCTCCGACAAGCGGGTCCGCCAGGCCATCGCCTATGCCGTGGACAAGGAGGAGATCATCCGGGGGGTCCTCCTGGGGCTGGGGCGGGAGGCCACGGGACCGTACAAGCCGGGGACCTGGGCCTACAATCCCTACGTCCGGAAGTATCCCTATAATCCGCAGAAGGCACGGGAGCTTCTGGCCGAGGCGGGCTGGCGGGACACCGACGGGGACGGCGTCCTGGACCGGGACGGGAAGCCGTTCACGTTCGAGATCCTGTCCAACCAGGGAAACGAGGTGCGGGGCAAGTGTGCCGAGATCATCCAGCGCCGCCTGGCGGAGGTGGGCATCCACGTGAAGATCCGGGTCGTTGAGTGGGCCGCTTTCGTCAACGACTTCATCAACAAACGCAAGTTCGACGCCACCATCCTGGGCTGGACGATTCCCCTGGATCCGGACATCTACGATGTGTGGCACTCCTCCAAGACGGGGCCCCAGGAGCTGAACTTCGTCTCCTACCGGAATCCCGAGGTGGACGCCCTGATCGAGAAGGGAAGGGGAACTTTCGACCAGAAGGAGCGGAAGAAGGCCTACGATCGCATCCAGGAGATCCTGGCGGAGGAGCAGCCCTATTTGTTCCTGTACGTGCCCGATGCGCTGCCCATCGTTTCGGCCCGTATCCGCGGCATCGAGCCGGCGCCGCTGGGGATCACCTACAATTTCATCAAGTGGCATGTTCCGAAGGAGGAGCAGAAGCTCGTCATGGTCCGGTAAGGACGGGTTCCGGGGCGGCGGGCGGATTTTTCGTTCCCCGAACGTGTCCGGGCCGGCGGGACTCCCGGCAGCAGATCAATCCGGCGGCAAGCCGGTCGACAGGAAGGTATGGAAACATGGCGGAGATCAAGAGCACCATCGATCTGATCATGGAGAGGACGAAGAACCTCTCCCTGTCGGAGGAGGAAAAGACGGCCATCCGGAGGCGGGAGGCCGAGGGGAAGGCCAAGGGGTGGATTCAGCGCTACCGGGACGGAATGGCCACTCTCCGGGACCTGAAGAAGGAATACGCCGAAGAGAAGAAGGAGTTTCCCGAATCGGAGAGGATTTTCCGGTCGGCCCTGCTGGAGCACGTGGAACCCGGGGGAGAGAACGGAGCCGTCTTCGAGCTCATGGAAAAGGTCTTGAAGATGAAGACGGAGCCGGCGCGGGAACTGGCCGAGGCCGGCCGGGAGGACCTGTCCCGGATCGTGCTGGAAGGCCTGGAGGCGGTGCGGGAGGCCCTGCGGCGGAAAGGGGTCTCCGGTGCGGCGGTCATCCCGAATCCCAATCGGGATCAGGCCCTCCTGGAGAGGGTCCGGGAGGAACGATCGGCTTTCCGGAAGCGGCTCCTGAAGCGGCTGGCCGTCTGACGATCAGCGAAGGTAGGGGAACCAGGTCTTCTCGATTTCCTTGAAATTTTTCCGGACGGCGTCGCGGCCGGCGACGATCCCGCCGTGGCCCGTCAGGAGGTATTCCACGTCCAGGGCGGCGAGGCGGCGGATGCTCTGCATCAGGGCCTTCCCACTCCCGCCGGGCATGTCGGTCCTTCCGATTCCCCGGTCGAAGACCACGTCCCCCGTGATCAGCACCTTCTTGTCCGCCCAGTAGAGACAGACCGAGGCGGGCGAGTGGCCCGGAGCCAGGATCACCTGGAGCCGGATGTCCCCGATCATGAGGTCCCCCTCTCCCAGGAAGAAATCCGGCTCCGGAAGCTTCATGTATCCCGCGGCGTACTGATTGAAGAGATCGTATTCCCGCTGGTTCATGGCAAAGAGGGCCGGGGGCGAGAATTCTCCGATCGACTCCAGGTGATCCGGGTGGGCATGGGTGATCAGGACGACGTCGATCCGGTCGCGGGAAAGCCCCGCATCCTTCAGTCCCCGGTCCACGTGGTCCAGCAGGTGCCGGTGGCCCGGATCCACGAGGATATTCTTCTCCCCCTCGAGCAGGTAGGCGTTGCAGTTGTTCTCCGAGTAGCTCTGCCACAGGAAGGCGTGGACGCCTTCGGTCACATTCATGGTCGGTCCTCCGTTCGTTCGTCGCGGGCGCTATAGCACAATCAGAATTCGATTCCCAGGCGGATCCGGGGTTCGACAATCACCCCGACCCCCTCGATGGTCTCCCGGTAGGAGCCGGAGCGAAGCTGGCCCGGAAGGCTCTGAAACCGCTCCCAGCGCCTTGTCTCCGGGGTCTCCCAGGGGGTGAGGCGCTTCAGGTGATCGTCTTCTCCGGGCATGGTGGACAGGGACAGGCGGAAGTTCCCATAGTAGAACTCGTTCCATGTGCTCCCGTTTGTTTTTTCTCCCTGCCCCGGGCCGGTATCGGACGGGGCGGCCCAGAATTTCTCCCGGTCCTGCCAGGATTTGCCGAAGGGGAGAAAGCCGTTTCCTCCCAGGTATCGGCGAAGCTCCTCCCGGACGGCGGCCTCCTCCTTCCGGACCGATTCCCCGCTGCGGACCTCTTCTCCGGCAGACGATGCCGTGGAAGGGCCGGCGAGAACCTCATCCGGCGCCAGGCCCGCGACGATGAATCCGGCGGGCCGGAAATCCGGACGCGACCCGGCGTGTAGAGCCGCGGGCTGCGGGGCCAGCAGCAGGATCAAGAGGACCTGCACGAGCAGCTTCTTCATCATCGCTTTTATCGGCCGGCAGGAGCCGGGACCCGGAGACGCCGGTTTACGTAGAGGGGATCGTCGCGCTGGATCGAATTCAGGGCCATCAGGCTCTCCACGGAGGTGTGATGGCGGCGGGCAATCTCCGTCAGGTTGTCGCCCTTCTTTACCCGGTAATAAATCATTCGTTCGCTCTTGCCCGCCGATGCCTTCTTCGGTTTTTCGTCGGACGCGGCGTCATCGGGATCCGTCCCGTCGGCGGGAATTTTCAGGAGGCGTCCCACAAACAGGGGATCGTCCCGCTTCATGTCGTTGGCCTCCAGGAGGGCCTGGAGCGAGACCTGCCGGTCCCGGGCGATCGATCCGAGCGACTCCCCCCTTTTCACCCGGTAGGTGAGGATGCGCCGCTTCGGTGCCTTCTCCCGGGTCCCCGCCACCTTCTTCGGCGCGACCGCTTCTTCTCCGGAGTCCAGGGCAGGCACCTTGATTTTCAGGCCCCAGAGGAGCGGATCGTCGATCTTCCTGTTGTTGAGCTTCAAGAGGACCGCCAGGGTTGTGCCGTACTTTTTCGCAATTCCGTCGAGGGTTTCACCTCGCTTTACGAGGTGAAGGGCCACGTCCGTCCGTTCACCCCGCCCCCTTTTCACGATCTTCACATCCGGGCCGCCGGTCTCTTCCGTCGGCAGAAACTCGGTGACGGCGTCGGCGATGGCCGCGGCGATCTTCTGCTGGTGCAGGCGGTGCTTGAGGAGCTTCTCCTCCTCCGGGTTAGAGATGTAGGCAGTCTCAACCAGGACGGAAGGAATGTCCGGCAGCTTCAGGACCCGGAAGGGGGCATGCTGCACGGTGGCGAACTTGATGCTTCCCACATGTCCCATGTGATTCAGGACCGTCGAGCCGAAGAGCCGGGACTGGTTGATGGTGTTCGTCTGGAACATGTTGAGCAGGATCGCATCGGTATCTTCGCCGTTCTCTTCCTCCGATACGCCGCCGATGATGTCCGAGAGGTTTTCATTGGTCGCCAGGAGGCGGGCCGCCTCGTTGGAGGCCCCGGTCAGCGACAGGGCGTAGACAGAGCTGCCCCGGGCGTGGGTTCCCTTCACGGCGTCGGCATGGATGCTGACGAAGAGGTCCGCACCGTATTCCTTCGCGATGGTGACGCGCTTACGGAAGGGCACATAGTAGTCGCCGCTCCGGGTCAGGAAGGCCCGGTAGCCCTCCCGGCCGTTCAACTCGTCTCGGAGCTTCCTGCCGATCTGGAGGACCACGTCCTTTTCCTTGGTGCCGTGGCGTCCGATCGCCCCCGGATCGTCTCCTCCGTGGCCGGGATCGATGATGACGATTCGGTCCCTCCGATCCTTCTTCACGGCCCGGCGGGTCTCGCTCTCCTTCTTTTCCAGGGCGGGCAGCCGGAGGTCCACCACCACCCGCTCGGGCCGGTCCTGGAAACGCTTCAGACGGAACACGTTCGACTCGGCACCCTCCGGGAGATGGAGCTCCGCCCGGAGGGCGTTCCCGGGGCCCCGTCCCAGGACGATCTTTTCAATGGCCGGCTTGTTCATTTCGAAGGAAGAGGGGAGGGAGTCCCGCGGGGTGGCATTCTGGAAATCGATGAAAACCCGGCCGGCTTCCTTGTGTACGGTGAAGACGATTCCATCGCTCACGTCAAAGACGACCCGGGTCTGGTCCGGGGCCGTCCAGTGGCGGACGTTCTGGATTTCCGCTCCCGCAAAAGCCGGGGCGGACATGAGCAAAATCAGGGGAATGACCGCCATGGCGGCCCGCAAAAGCGGACAGATCCTGGAATACAACACCGACATGAAGGCGATGTACCAGCATTGACCAGGAAAATCAACCGGTTTCACGAAATGTGGTTGACAAGGAACGGCCGAAATGACATGAATACCGGCCTTTAACGGAGCCTCGATATGGAAATCAAGAAAATCCTGAAGGAAAACCGATTCTGCCTCTCCTTCGAGGTATTTCCGCCCAAGCGGGAGGGAAACCTGGAGAGCCTGTTCTCGACGATCGGGGAACTGGGCACGTTCGATCCCCACTTCATCTCCGTCACCTATGGCGCGGGCGGAAGCACCCGCGACAAGACCCTGGAGATCGCCTCGAAGGTGAAAAACGACTTCCAGCGGGAAGTGCTGGGGCACCTGACCTGCGTCGAGGCCACCCGGGACGACATTGCCCGGACGCTGGACGCCTTCCGCGAGCGGAACATCGAGAACATCCTTGCCCTCCGGGGAGATCCGCCGGCGGGACAGGAGACATTCACACCCACCCCCGGGGGCTTCCACTTCGCCAGCGACCTGGTGGAGTTCATCCACCGGGGGTGGCCCTTCTGCATCGGCGTGGCGGGATATCCCGAGGGCCATCCCGAAGCGGCCTCTTTCGACGACGACCTGAAAAACCTCAAGAAGAAGATTGATGCCGGGGCGGATTTCATCGTTACCCAGCTCTTCTTCAACAACGAGTTTTTCTTTCGTTTCCGCGACCGCGCCCGGGCCATGAAGATCCAGGTCCCCATCCTGCCGGGGCTGTGGCCCATCCTGAACTACAACCAGATCAAGCGGATCGTCGGCCTCTGCGGCGCCACGATTCCCTCCGGCCTGGGCGATAAGCTGGACCGCGTCATGGAGCGGCCCGGGGAGGTCGAGAAGTACGGCCTGGAGCATGCCGTCCGGCAGGCCGAGGAGCTGATCCGGAGTGGTGTCGACGGCCTGCACATCTACTGCATGAACCGGAGCGAGCCCGTCAGGGCCATCCTGGGGGCCGTGAGCATCCCACGGGGAAGGGCGGAAGATCCGGGAGCGGCGGAGGCCGGGCGGATCCGGTCCTGACGAACATTCCCGGAATATTCACGAAGACGGAATCAGGCGGCGGGAAGATTCCCTGAAACTTCCCGGCACCTGGTGAGACAGACCGTTCGAAAGCGGGCGATCGGCCCGGACGGTACAGGCGTCGACCGACGGATTCAATCCGGGTCGACGC
The DNA here is from genome assembly GCA_035363115.1 of Syntrophales bacterium. Taxonomy (NCBI): domain Bacteria; kingdom Pseudomonadati; phylum Thermodesulfobacteriota; class Syntrophia; order Syntrophales; species Syntrophales bacterium. Next base: position 207,584 of record DAOSEM010000004.1, read on the forward strand.
TTTTTTTTGCCCTGCAGAAAGATCCGTAAACGCGTCTCGGAGGAAGAATCAGATGTGTAAGTAAAATAAACTTGACAATATGTAAAATAGAGTATACTAACGCCCATCACGATCAAGACCAAGGAAACCCGGGATGCCGAAATCTCTGCCGCAGTTGAAAATTGTGAATCGCCTGCATGTTCTGCGGGCGGAGCGCCGGATCACCCAGGAGCAGCTTGCAAGGGAGGTCGGTGTGACGAGGGCGACGATCATCGCGATCGAGGGAGGGGGGTACAATCCGTCCCTTGAACTGGCGTTTCGCATCGCCCGGTATTTTCAGACGGACATAAACTTGATTTTCCAGATTGCTGAGGAGGAGAAATGAAACGGTTCGATACAATCCTGCTGAAGGTCTTTCTATATGGGCTTCCCGTCGGCGTCGTATTCGCCGTTTTCGGCTATTGCTACAGCCAGGGTTTGCTGGATCGGAACAGCAGTCTTGCCGGACTTGTGAATTCGCTTTCCGGATTGTTCATTGCGGCCTGGATGGCGATTTCCCTTTATCTTTGTTTTCGGTTGATGGTCTCCGAGACCCTGAGAGATCAGGTGATCTCCAGGATCACCTTCATGAGAGAGCGGGACGAGCGCGAAGCCGTCCTGACGGGAAGGGCAACCAGAACCACGTTTCTGATCACGCTGGCCATGTTGTTTTTCCTGTTTTTCCTCTCCTGTGTTCAGGTGTCGGTTTACCGCGTCCCACCCGAGCAGGCTGTTGACGGCAAGACGGGGATGATCAGCCTGGGTGTTGGTTTCCATCTGCTCGAACAGGATAAAGAGGTTCAGGTATCAGGAACGCTCCAGCGGGAAAACATCTTTCTGTACAATGGATTGCCTGTTTCAAGCGAGGCGCTCATCCTGCTCTTGATCGCGCTGCAGATCGGTTCCTATAATGATTCGATGCGTCGGCTCATGAAATGATCGCCCGAAATGCGGACCGGTCCTTCCACTCTCCTGCCGGCATAGAAACACGATTTTACCGGCACGCATAAAATTTTGGGAAGAGGTGATTCAGGAGAAAAGGGTGATTGGACAGGATGTCCAGAGAAGGGAAAGCCCGCACCATGCGGGAACATGATCCGGGCTCCGCTTTGTCAAGCGTGTTTCCCTGTCGCGTTCAACCTCTGGATTAGGTGATTTTCTAACATACAAAGCTTCAAAAGGGAACGGAAATATTTAAGCATGTTTAAGATCCGAAAGATCAACAGGGAGTTCTGCGGGAGGAGATGACAGACAGGACATAAAAAGCGAAAGCCCGGTCCATGTTCCCGCATGGCCGGGCTCTCTAAATCTCGTTCCAGAGTTTTCGAACGCATAACAGGGAAGAGATGAACTCCTGGAACGGACCTGCGTGCATTATGCAAAAAAAGATACATCTGTCAATACGGGTTTTCCGTACGTAAATGAGTTTTCTGTGAATTTACAATGTTAAGTGGATCAGAGAACTACGTTCAAGCCGGAGATCTTCGTCTCCAACCGGAACCGGAAAAAGGGGTCAACGGTTCTTCATTGACATAGAATCAATAAATGCAAGGCATTCGGCATCCGGTCATTCAGCGGGACTGCAGGGGGGAATCCGCCGATCTTTTCGCCTTTGCCTTCCGATACACCATTGGGAGCACGATTCGGCACAGGAATTTCCTCCAGCCGGATAGTGAGTGAGCGTGACCGGAAAGGCTGCGGCCGCATTGACTGCATTCCGATGCATACCAAGAAAACGGAGTGCTGCATTCGGAGCAGGACCAGCGCTTCTTTTGCGTATCCAGCCAATGGACGGCGCCGTCACGTTGAATGGATTTGAGGTTGGGTACGGCCTCGCGGGCATGGGGGAGGAACTTGGCGGAGGACTGCCACGCCCTGTACGTCCTGCAGGGATAATCGCCACAGTCGATGCAGTGTGCAATCCCTTTGTCCCGGGCACAGCGGCGCAGGCTGCACATGCTGCAACCAGCGTATACGACGTCCGATTTGCACCCGCCGCAGACAAGATCCGCACTGGGCACGCTTCCGAGACAGGCGGCCAATCCGTCCGCACGACCGGTTTGGCCGAACATGGCGATCGAACAGGCGCTGCAGTAGAGCCCGCAATACGTATCCGGGTTGAAAGGATTCATATAACCCCAATTCAGAACAGGTGAACCGCCATTGACGCGAACAGGCCGATGGCGCCAAGAATCAAGGCAACCACTCCCAGACCTCCCGATATCCAGATCAGGGCGGCCACACCCGTGATGATTTCCGCCGAGGCCATGACGATGGTGATCTGCAGTGCCGCAGAGGATAGTTCATAATAGTGGCAAGCGGCCATGACACGCAAGCGGTTCTGCACGGCCGCTTTGGCACGGACGTACACATTCCATGCGTCCCTCCCTGAGGTGAAATCCCCGGACCTCAATGCCGAGACTCGCGACGGCGGGATCCTGAATCGGAGACCGGGCGGCTGGAACCCGAAAGACCGGGGCATTCCCGGAAAACTCATGAAGGACGAGGAGATCCGCGGCATTGCCGCGAATAAGCGGTTGACAACGGTTCTGAAAAATGGCAAAAGCGGTTCCTTCTTTGAACACGTCCAGCCGGAGAAGGAGTCCCGGGAGGGCTCGACACCGGCGGATGATCGGCGCTTCGGACGACCGGCATGAGCGGTTGCCGCGAGCGGCCGTAACAATACAGGGCGATTAGCTCAGGTGGATAGAGCGTTGGTCTCCGGAACCAAAGGCCCCGCGTTCGAGTCGCGGATCGCCCACCATAAAAATCGCGGACTTGGCGGAGGAGGGCAGGGAATCAGAAAGGCAAAAATCGGGATTTGTGACAAAATGTGACAGTCCGGTTTCTTGCTCCCCCGAACCGTCAGGTTTCGCGTTCACATCAAGGGCGGTCAGCTTGTTCAGCAGGTTGACCGCCTTTTTCTTGTGCTCTTGGCTAAGATGTACGTAGCGGAGGGGCATGCTCATCGTCTTGTGCCCAAGAATCTCCTGGACATCCTTCAGGCTGGCACCGGCCATAATAAGTTGACTGGCAGCCGTTGCCGTAGGTCATGGAATCGGAAATCATGTATCCCGGCCTCTTGCAGGGCCTTGCGATATGACTTCTTGATGTCTTTGATCGGCTCGATCCTGTTGTTAACAGCCAATTTGCAGACGTTCGTGTTAACGATGTCGTTTCCTTTTTCCGCTTCTTCTCTTTTCCAGATGATGGGTCATAGATAAAGACGTGCTCAGGGCAGGTCAACCTATTATCGCACGGCGGAATACCCGGGAGAGGCGTTTTCGATTGGAAAAGACATCAAGAAGAAATCGAAGTGAGTTAAAATTGATAGCTTACGATTCAGAAGCTCAGTTATAAATATGTAAAAAATATACAACTCCAGCGACATACGTGTTAAGAACAGACACGATATTTCATCGAAAAGGAGCATGATCATGAAATCCCAGTATCAAAGCACAAAGCTGGGTTTGGTCTTGTTGTCGGGTCTGCTGATTTTCTCTTTATTCGGATGCCTGCCATGTCTCGTTAAAAAACAAACTCAGTACGCGGGCTACCCGATTGCAGCCGACGTGCAAACCACGGTTCAAAGGACGATTGTGCCCGGCCCCGCGCCGACGACTGCGATCAATCTCTGGGAAATTTCCAAATATGATGCACAAGGCTATGGAAACTGGACCTACGGTCCGGGGCTTGCCTTCGACCGGCGGCACGATCTGATGCCGGCGGGTTACAGCGGCGCCTCTGTCGTAAAAAAAACAAAACTTGTGCATTTCTTTACCTTCTCGGACATCCATATCACTGATAAAGAATCGCCCAATCAGTTGATCTATCTTCAACGCCTGCATCCGAATTTGCCTGTAGGGGCATCTCTGTATTCCGGGATCATGCTCTACACCACGCATGTGCTTGATGCCGCTATTCAGACCGCAAATGTGCTGCACAGGCAAAACCCCATCGACTTCGGACTGTCGCTGGGCGATACCTGCAACACCACGCAGTACAATGAAACACGCTGGTATATCGATGTCATCGACGGCAAGATTATCACTCCCAGCTCAGGCGCGCATCTGGGGGTCGACACCATCGAATATCAGAAACCATACAAGGCGGCGGGACTGGATAAGACGATCCCCTGGTATCAGACGCTCGGCAACCACGATCATTTCTGGATGGGGTCCATCCCCGTGGACTACAGCCTTCGCAAAGATCTTCGGCAATCTTATACGACCGATGAAGTTTTCGCGACGGGCGATGTGCTTCGTGACCCCCGGAATATTAACAGCCGCAATTATTACATGGGTGTACTCGACGGTTCGACGCCTTACGGCGACATTATCCATGCCGGGCCCGTCGGGGATTTCAAAAGTCCGCCGAAAGTTGCCGCCGATCCTAACCGCCGTTCACTTTTAAGAACCGAGTGGATGGGTGAATTTTTTAAAACGTCTTCCCATCCGGTCGGTCACGGTTTCGATCCGATGGACGCCCGGAAGGGCTTTGCCTGTTACAGCTTTGTTCCCAAGCCGGATATTCCGCTGAAGGTGATTGTCCTGGACAATACGCAAAACGAAGATAGTGGCTCTGTCGATATCCACGGACACGGCTTTTTGGATCAGGCTCGCTGGACCTGGCTTAAAAAGGAACTTGCTGATGGCAGCGCGGCGGGACAGCTTATGATTATTGCCGCACATATCCCGATCGATGTCGAAGTCACCGCACCCCATTCCGAAATGGGCTGGTGGACCGATCCGAAAAATGCCGTCACCCTGCCAGAGCTGATTGCAGAACTGCACAGTCATCCGAACCTGATTCTGTGGCTTGCCGGTCATCGTCACTTCAATACCGTGAAAGCCTTTATCTCGCCAGATCCAACTCAGCCGGAAAAAGGGTTCTGGCAGGTCGAGACCCCGTCGCTTAGGGACTTTCCTCAGCAATTTCGAACGTTCGAAATTTATTTCAACAACGACGGGACGCTTTCCATTGTGACCACCAATGTTGATCCGGCGGTGAGGGAAGGATCACCTGCTGCGACCTCGCGCAAATACGCCATTGCGACCGCGCAGATTGTCAAAACATGGGATACGACAACAAAATGGAATCCAACGAAAGATCCCACGATTAAGCCTATGCCGACCGGTTCATACAACGCTGAGCTTGTCATCCCCTTAAGCCCGGCTATGCAAGCCGCATTACAAAGAAATAGATAATTGATCCTGTTCTGGCGCCCTTATCACAGGTTCCAGAACAGGATCAATTACCTAAATTTGTACTTGTTTTTGCCTTACTGCTTTCTCGGCTCCTCCAGCAGGACCTTCCGCAGGGTCATCTTCTCCAGTTTGCCCGTCACCGTCTTAGGCAGAGTTTCGAAGAAACGGATGTACTTCGGCACTTTGTATGAGGCCATGTTCTTCCGGCAGAACAGGATGACATCCTCTTCGGTAGTTGTATTTCCCGGCTTCAGGGCCAGGCAGGCCACAACCTCCTCTCCCTTGACCAGATCCGGAATGCCGACCACCTGAACCTCGGCAATGGCCGGATGGGTATAGAGGACGTCCTCGAGTTCTTTCGGATAGATATTGAAGGCCGAGCGGTTGATCATGTCGTTCTTGCGGTCCCGGATATAATAATAACCGTCCTCGTCAAAGCTGACCATGTCGCCCGTGTAGAGCCACCCGTCCCGGAGGCTTTTTGCCGTCGCCTCCGGCTTGTTCCAGTACCCCTTCATGACGTTGGGTCCCTGGATGATCAGCTCGCCCGCCTCTCCGACGGCCACGGGCTTGCCGTCGTCGTTGACAACGCCGACTTTGATTTCCGGGACAATGGGAACCCCGCAGGACATCGTTTTCTGCACGCCCTTTCCGGGAAGCGGGTTCATGAACACCACGGGCGCCGCCTCGGTGAGGCCGTACCCCTCGCTCAATGGCGTGAACTTTGCGTTCCAGGCCTGGAGGATCGGCTCGGGCGTCACCGCCGCTCCGGTCACGCAGTACCGCAAGCGGATCTTCCGGGCGTATTCATCCACGTTGGGATGGTTCACCAGCGCGTAATACATCGTGGCCACGCAATGGCAGGCCGTTGCCCGATGACGGGCCATGGCATCCAGGAAGGACGTCGGATCGAAGCGCTTCAGCCAGGCCACCGCCCCGCCCTCGATGAAGAGCTCGCCCACCACGTGTGTGAGGGCGTAGGAATGGAAAAGCGGGAGGGCACAGACGGTGAGGTCGTTGTACGTTGTCTCCGCCCAGTCCGCGCAATGCCGCGCGTTGGTCCAGAGGTTCAGATGGGTCAGCATAACGCCCTTCGGCTGTCCCGTCGTTCCGGATGTATAGAGGATGGCGGCGAGATCGTCCTGTTCGACGGGAATCGCATGGAAGACCGGAGGGTATCGCTTCACCCACTTTTCGTTGGCCAACATTCCGTCTTCGTCTTTCCCGTTGACGACGATCATCTTCCGGATTCCTATCCCGGGCTGTCCGTAAACGTGGCGCGGAACCGCCGCCAGCTCTTCCGCGGTAACAAGGACCTTCGGAGTGCAGTCCCGAATCACGTATTCCAGCTCCCTCTCCTTGAGCATGGTATTGATCGGATTGACGACGGCCCCCATCTTCAGGGCTCCGAAATACCAGAACAGGAACTCCGGGCAGTTCGGAAGAAAGAGCGACACCCGGTCTCCCTTCTCCACGCCCAGATCCACAAGGCCGTTGGCGATCCGGTTGGCTTCGGCGTCAAGTTCTCTGAACGTCCAGCGCTCCTCTTCGAAGATCAAAGCCACTTTCCCGGGGTGGGCATGTACGGAATTCTCCAGATAGCTCGCTACATTGACTCCCTTCATGATTGTCTCCTCCTTTTTTTCGCTCTATGAATGCCGACTCGCCCGCCGATTGGGGGGTGCCCTTACGTAACAGAAACCAGGCTCTGAGTGATATATGAATGTGGGGCGAATCGGGCGAGGATGGGCTGCCAGGGAGATAGATCATGGGGAAGGTGACATTTTTATCCTTTACTGGCTCTGCCCAGGGGTCCGTCTTTGGAACCAGGGGTGCCGGCCTGGCGATCCCTCTTGAGTTCAAGAGTCTTTTGGAAACCAGGGAATGAATACGCTGGTCCTCCTCCTGTATTCTGCAAAAGAAGGATTGCTCTCCATCAGCTTTTCCGTCATGGGTATGCCCGAGACAAAGACGATCAGGAGCGTGATCGTTGCAGGGCCGAAAATGGAGACCCATCCCCAGGGAACAGACAGGGCAAGCGTGTAAATGCCCCACCACATGACCACCTCACCGAAATAATTGGGGTGCCTCGAATAGCGCCACAGACCGCGGTCCATAATGATTCCCCTGTTGCCGGGATCCCTCATGAAACGGTCCAATTGCCAGTCCGAGACCGCTTCAAAATAAAATCCCACAAGCCAGACCAGCACGCCGAATCCGTCCAGTAGCGTCAGGGCAGCCGCATCGCCCGCATTGATGAAGAGAACGGGGGATAGGTTCAGAAGCATCAGGAATCCCTGCAGCATGAATACCTGGAAATAGCTCCGCACGATAAAGGAACGGCCCCATTCTTCCCTCCAGCGGCGGTATCGAACGTCTTCCCCCTTCCCGCGGTTTCGCAAATAAATGCGGATGGAAAGCCTCACGCCCCAGATCAGCACCAGCACGTTGGCGATCAGATGCCGATTCGTGAACTCACCGAAGAACAGGAGCGTCGTCCAGGATACAAGGACAAAACCCATGCCCCACGCCACGTCCGCGATGCTGTTGTCACGGTGTTTCAAGGCCACGAAAAAGAGTGCGGTCATGTAGAGAAAGACAGACAAGGCCGCGAACCGGATGGTTTCTGCAATTTCCATTTTCGTTTCCTTCTGCACAAGGCCGAGGGCGATGCCGTTTCACGGGCTGCAGGGAAGCAACATCATGCCTCGAACCTGGCATGGCGGTCGATCCCCCGCTGGATGACGCCCCTCACATCCCGGATGAAATCATCAAGGCGGTCTTCCCCGTATTCGTCGCCGGGCAAGGGTTTGTGGACGACCAGCGTGACGCGGCCGGGAAAAAGATCCAGCGTTCCGGGTGGCAGGATGTGCCTCGTGCCGACGATGGTGACCGGAAGCACCGGGATTCCGAGGGCCAAAGACATGGCAAAGGCGCCTTTTCTGAACTCCCGCAGTTTGCCGTCGCGGCTTCTCGTCCCCTCGGGAAGCATGATCACGGAAACGCCGTTCTTCAGGATTTTGCCTGCACCTGCCAGGCTTTCGTGGGCAGACCTCCGGTCGCTCCGGTCGATGTAGATGTTTCCGCCCAGCTTTCCGGCAAGGCCGAACAGAGGGATCCTACGCAGTTCCTTCTTGATGACCCAGCGGGCATCAACGCCCAGATAACCCCAGAGAACGAAAATGTCATAGGAGCTCTGGTGATTGGCAACGACCACATAGGACTGGCCTTTCCGGATGTTCTCCCTGCCGACGAGGGTGACCCGCATGGGGGTCATGAAACCGTTGAATCGAGCCCATCCGCGGCCGGCGATGCGATTGGCGGCATCCGGACCGAAGAGGGCGATGATCGGCATGCCCAGGAGGAGGAAGGCGACCGTCGAGGTGACGAAAAGGGGCAGGTAAACGAGCCACTTGTAGGGCTGGTACAGGATGCGGAGGACGTTTCCGTTCATCGAGAGGCTCTCCTCCGGAGGACGCGAAGCTCAGGCCATGACCCACTTGCCGATGAAGAAACTTGCCGCGGCAACGGTGGCGGTGAGCACCATGCCCCAGGCAATGTCCACGAACACGACGTTGAGAGGCCAGTCCTTCAACGTCGCCAGGTTGGTAAGGTCATACGTCGCATAGGTGAAAAGGCCGAACAGACCTCCCGACACGATCGCCTGTCGCAGGGAGCTCTTTTCGAGGGCCGGCATGGTCGCAAAGATCAGGATGCCCGCGATGTACAGGAGGTAAAAGAGAAAGGCTGCCGCCCAGTTGACGTCCGGGCGAAGAAGATGACCCAGGTTGCTGCGGTAGAAGCCCCTGGCCACGAAACCCAGCCAGACCATGTCGATTGCAAAGAACACGGGCACCGTCAGCAGGTAGAGACAGATCAGGTTCTTCATCGCTTTCCCTCCGTTCCGGGCTTTGAAATACCCATGATATGCGGCAGGAAACGCAGAAAACCACCGCATCCGGATTGTTCGGTCGTTCGGGGTTTCTCGGACCTGTATGCTTATGTTGAGCGAGCCGGCATTCGGTGCCTATTGGAACAGCATATGTGTACCCGGGTCATCTGCCGGTATGCGGCCAGCGCTGCGGCACTTTCTTCAGCTTGTCGATATCGTAACCCTGAAGGGACACCTCTTTCACAAGCTTCCTGTAATCCTCATCGGGGATCGCCGGCGTCCGCGCCATGATCCACACGTAATCCCGTTTGTTGCGGCTGATGATTGTCCGTGTGTATCCTTCGTCAAGATAAGTAATCAAATATTCCGCTTTGATAGGCCACAAGAACTGCATCCCCCAAACGGCGTTGCTCACCTTGTCGAGAATGAAACCCCGTGGCCTGTATGTCTTAATCGGGCCATCAAATGAATTTTGTCGGAATGTAAAGGTTGTGGCAATGGTTCCGTCCGAATCGAGCCGATAGCTCTCCACGGCGTTGTGAGCCCTTTTTTCGATCATGGTTGGAATGCTCGCGATGACATACCAGTCGCCCATGAAACGGTTGATGTCAACGCAGGCAACTATCTTGATCGGCGCGAGTTTGGCACTGCAACCCGAGAGAAGGATTGCCGCCAGGAATGTGCTGATGATTTTCTTGGCAATGGACATCGCCACAGTGTGATGGTATCTTCCCATGACCATCCTCGTCAGTGATTGTCGGCGCATTATCTTCACTGGTGTATCCGGCTCGATTGCCGGCGGAATATGCTGTTTCCGGAAAAAGAAGAGAATGAAGGATCAGAAGAACGATCCTGATCTACCGCTGAGTCGGATTCCCTCCCGTCCGGATCACGGTTCTTCCAGGCAGACCTTCCAGCCGCCCTTTTCAAGGACCAGGTGGAAGGAGGTTGTGCCGGTCCGCGTGGGGACCGTTTCCCGACGATACTTGTCCAGGTAGTGACTGATCTTTCGGCACACGAAGATGTGGGCTTCCAGGTTGTCTCCAGGCAGGCCGTCCGTTTCCGCGTCCAGCATCGCTTCGTGCAGCAGCCCCGCGTAATCCGGCGCCGTGACGGAGGCGACGGCCGTCGCCCGGCCGTTTTCCGTCTCCGCCGTCTCGATGGTGAAGGAGACGCTGGGGGCGATCAGACCGGCGACCAGTCCGCTCCCCAGGGAGCGGCGCGCCCTGTACTCGGCCTGGGACTCCCGGGTGCGATCGGCCGCGGAGAGGAGTTGGTATGCCTCTTCCGTGCGACCGCTGATGAGGGCGTTCAGGTAATTGGCCAGGGTCTCCCCGGCTGTCGCATCCCTCCCCCTCCTGACGAGGAGGACGGTGAACAGCGCAAGCATCGTCGCCAGAATGACCAGTGACAGCATGGATCACCTCGCCTGTCTGCTGCGGGAAACAGTCCCGCCGATCGTTCCAAAAGTGTCAACGGCCGTCAGGACAGCCACGTTGTGATGCTGTCCACGGACTCCCGGGTGCTTTCCAGCCGGTTGGCGGGAAAGCCCGGGTTGGGATAGCCGATGGCGATGGCAATCACGATCATGTCCGCATCGGGGATCCCGCAGTGTTTCCTCACCACGTCCGGGTACATCACGCCCTGGTCCTCGATGCAGGTCCCCAGACCGTATTCCAGCGCCGCCAGGCAGATGTTCTGCATGACGGCCCCCATGTCGAGAATGGGGGAACCTTCCATCAGCGCCCGGTCGGTCAGGAGAATGACGGCGGCCGGCGCGTCAAAGAACCGAAACCCCCGCTCGATCCAGCGGGCCCTCTCCTCCCTGTCCTCCCGCTTGATCCCCATCAGCTGGAACAGCTGCATGGCCAGCTCCACCTGGCGCCGGCGATATACGCTGTCCTGGGACCATCCGACGATCAGGTGCTCCTCCCCGGGCATGATTCCCGCCCTCAGCCTCTCGATGTTCTCCCGCTTGATCTCCTCCAGTGTCCTGCCGGTTACGACCAGGAATTTCCATGGCTGCGTGTTCATGGCCGACGGTGCGCGGCAGGCCAGGTCCAGGATATCCCTCAGGATGTCTCCAGGAACCGGGTCGGGTTTAAAGTCGCGGATGCTCTTGCGCTTTCGGATCGCCTCCGAAACGTTCATGACGAACCTCCTTGGATTACGGGATCGACTGCTGATTCAAGACTTCCCCCGAATGGGGCACCGCTCCGGGACCATCGCCCCGGTCATCCTCCCGGGACCATCCCCGCAGGCTTCCCTTGTTCAAGCCATAAAACCGGACACGGTTCCGGTGTACCGAAGGTGGATCCGGAACCGCTGCGGAGCCAGGGACGGCTCCTGGAACAGAGGGACAAGTCGTGCTGCAAGGTTCACGATGATCAGGCGTGGCCCGGATTCCAGTCGAGCCATGCCGGATTTCCCTTATGCGAACGGACGTCCGAGCTCGGCCCGGATGGCCATTCCGATCTTTTCCATCAGGTAGGGCTTCCTGACGTAGATGCCCGCTCCCAGCCGCTGGGCCTCCTTCACCCGGTCCGTCTCCGAAAATCCGCTGACCAGGATCGCTTTCTGCCCCGGATGGAGCTCCAGGATCCTCCGGTAGGTTTCCAGGCCGTCGATCCCCGGATCCATGATCATATCCAGAACCAGGATGTCCGCCCTGTTTCCCCGGAGGTATTCCACCGCCTCTTCCCCGCTGGAGACGGTATGAACCTGATATCCGATCCGCTTCAGCAATCCGGAGGCAACCTCGCGCTGCTCCGCAATGTCGTCGACCACCAGAACCGATTCCCCGCTCCCCATGTATTGCTCCAGTGGCACCTCCTGCCGGGGGGTGGTCAGCTCCTCCCTGGTGACAGGGAAGTAAAGCGTGAAGACGGTTCCCTCGCCGATCCTTGTCTGTACGTCGATGTATCCGTTCTGATCTTTCACGGTTCCCCAGACGATCGCCAGCCCCAGTCCCGTTCCGCTCCTGCCCATCGTCTTCTTGGTGTAAAAAGGCTCGAATATCCTCGCCATGTCCTCGGCCGGGATGCCCATCCCCGTGTCGGATACCGTCAGGATCGCATAGTCTCCCTCACGGATCTCGTCGTAGCCCCGGACGGGCTTGTCGAGATAGCGGTTTTCCGTCCGGATCGTGACCTCTCCCTGGCCGTCGATCGATTCCGCCGCATTCGACACCAGGTTCATGAGCGTCTTTTCAAGGTGGACGAGTGAGCCCCGGATGTTCAACAGCCCCTCCCGGCACTGCGTCCTGAAGTTCACGCGGGGATGGAACTCCCTGATCTTTTCGAAGACGGCGGTTTTCAGGAAGCCGGAGACCAGGTCGTTCAGATTCATCACATCGGACGAAGAGACTCCCCGCCTGGCCAGGGTGAGGAGGTCCTGGATGATGGCTGCCGCTTTCTCCGTGGACTGCAGGATTCTCTCCACGTGGCCTCTGGCCTTCTGGCCTTCGGGAATCTCCAGCAGCAGCAGTTCCGAATAACCGGAAAGGGCTCCCAGGACGTTGTTCAGATCGTGGGCTACCCCGCCGGCCAGCCTGCCGAGGGCCTCCATCTTCTGGGCACTGTTCAGCCGGGCCTGAAGGGCCTCCCTTTCCGCCTCGGCGGCTTTCCGGTCCGTAATGTCGTAGATCGTAAAGATCGTGGCCGGCTTCCCGTCGTATTCGATGACCGCCGCCCCGGCTTCCGCCCAGCGGATGCCGCCGTTCTTGGTCAGGACGGAAAATTCATAGCGCTCGGGCACCGGTTTCCCCTCCAGTCGCGCCATGGCCCGCCGTCGGATCAGCTCCTTCGATTCCGGGGTCACAAAATCGAGCATGGGCCTGGAGAGGTATTCCTCTTCGCTGAATCCCGACATCTTTCGGGTCATGGGGTTGACGTAGATGAATCGCTCTCCGTCGATGATGGCAATGCCGACGTTTGACGCCTCGGTCATTTTCCTGAATTTTTCCTCGCTGTTGCGCAGCGCGTCCTCGACGCGCTTGCGCTCGGTGACGTTCAGGAGGATCCCGTCAAAAACCAGGCGATCCTCGTGGCGTGTCGGTGTGGACAGGCCCTGGAACCACAGGATCTCGCCGGACGGACGGACGTAGCGGCCTTCGAAATCCCATGATTCGCATTTCTCCACAGCTTCTCTGAGAGAGGAGGTGAATCGGTCGCGGTCCTCTTCGTGAATATGAGAAACGAAATCCTGGTACATGGATTCGACGTCAGCCGGAATCCCGAACAGCTTCATCATGCGTCCGCTGGCATGGCTTATGCTGTATTCACCGCTGTTCTTCGCATAGAACTGGTAGACGACGCCCGGCAGGTTCATGGTGATGCCGCGCAGCCGCTCCTCGTTCTCCCGCAGGGTACGCTCCGTTTCCTTGCGTCGGGTGATGTCCTGAAGCATGAAGATGATGCAGGGTTCGCCTGACAGGTTGAAGGTCCGGGCGGAATACACGCCGCTGCGCACTGCTCCGTCCCTGCGGCGGAACAGGAACTCCCGGTTCATGACGTCCCGGCCCGCCGACAGCTCCCCGGCCATGAAATCCCGATCGGAAGGATCGACCCAGAAATTCATCTCAAGGGAAGTCCTGCCGACGGATTCTTCCCGCTTCCAGCCGATCGTTTCTTCAAACACCGCGTTGACATCGATAATCAGCCCGTCCCGCAACCGCGTAATCGTGATGCAGTCCGGCGCCGTCATGAAAATGGTCGAGAATTTCTCCTCGGATTGGCGGGTACGCTCTTCCTCCTGCCTGCGCCTGCTGATGTCCCGGCACACATTGACAATGCCGAACGGTTTCCCTTCCTTGTCCAGGAGCACGTCTCCATTCACCTCGAAGGGGATGGTCCGGCCGTCCTTCATGACCAGGTTGTATTCCTTGGGCCCCAGCCTGTTGTCCATCATGAGAGTGACATTCATCAGCAGTCTTTCGTGCTCTTCGGGAGGCACGAACCGGAGGATGTTCTCGCCCATGAACTCCTCCCGGCTGTAACCGCTGATTTGAAGGGCATAGTCATTGATGAAGAGAATATTTCCCTCGAGGTCGGTATGGACGATCACGTCCGGGACCGTATCGACCAGCCTTGCATACCGTTCCTCGCTTGCCTCCAGCTCTCTTTTGGCATGCGCAAGTTCGGTTTCCGCCTCTTCGAGTTCGAGGATGCGCAGGCGCAATGCTTCCATGTCTTTTATAAGCTGCGCTTTCGTCTTCCTTTCATCTTTCATCGTTCATTCCCCGGTGAGGGCTGATGATCGGAAAGATCTTGACGCCCGATCCGTTCGGTGTATTCGCTGAACCGTGGAGGGTATCCCGGCACGGGTCGGATGGCCGGGCTTCGGTGACCCCGCTTTTTTCTTGAAAACCAACCTGTTGTATTGTGTGAATGAGAATCCGCAGGATGTCAAGAAAACAGGCATTCGACCGGATCGGCCAATATTGGGGAGGTGAATTCATCCGATGTGCAGTTGGCCGTTGAGAGGGATGCTGGTCCTGGCGGGGGCCGCGCTTCTTTGGTTCGGAGTCGCGGGGCTGCGCAGTGGAGTCGTCCGGGTCAAGGGTGGCAGGTGGATCGGGCGACAGGAATCCCCGCTCCAGTATTGGCTATTCGTGGGAACCTATTTCATAACCGGTGCCGGCGGGATCCTGTTTGCCGTCTTTGCGGGATTCGTCCGGTGAGAAGGACTGCGACCATGCAAAATCGTTTCGAGAGGTCACGAACATGATCATCCGGGAAATCCACGCCAGGTCCGTCCTGTCCAGGTCCCAGGTGTACGACTATGCGGTCAATCCTTACGTCGGGTGCAGCCACTCCTGCAGGTACTGCTACGCCGCGTTCATGAGGAGGTTTACCGGCCACCGGGAAACGTGGGGGGAGTTTGTCGACGTCAAGATCAATGCGCCGGACGTGCTGGCCCGGGAAATCGCCAGGAAACCGGTCGGCCGGGTCTGGGTGAGCGGCGTGTGCGACCCCTATCAGGCCGCTGAGAAGCGGTACGGGATCACGCGGTTGTGCCTTGCGCTCCTGGTGGAGAAGGGCTGGCCCGTGAACGTCCAGACCAAGTCGCCCCTGGTTCTCAGGGACATGGAGATCCTGGAGAAGTCAGACGATGCGGAAGTCGGGTTTTCCATTGCCACGGCGGATGAAAGGCTGCGCAGGCTCTTTGAGCCCGGCGCTCCCCCCGTCCGGGAGAGAATTCACGCCCTGGAGAGCCTTCGGGCAAGGGGAATCCGGACCTATGCCATGATCGCCCCAATTCTGCCCGGCGCCGCGGTTCTGGCCGGCGAGCTGGCGGGAAAGGTCGACTATGTGCTGCTGGACCGGCTGAACTACCATTATGCGGACCGGCTCTATGCGGAACATAAGATGGAATGGGCAAGGAAGGAGCCGTTTTTCATCAGTGAGGGCGGCAGCTTGAGGAAGGGCCTGGAGGATGCGGGCATACCCGTAACCGTTTTGTTCTGACGGTCGACCGGCCCGGGAAGGCTCTACGGACTCCGGGGTGCTCGCCGGACTGTTTTCCCGGTATTCCTCAAAACCTGTATTGCAGCTCCAGGGCCAATTTCTGGCTCGTCGTTTCCCGCCCGCGTTCCAGCCCGTAAGAGGCGGCCAGTGTAACGTCGCCGCCCGTCGTGAGGGTGAAGCCGGCGCCGGCGGTCCAGAAACCCGCCGGTCGGTCGTTACCGTAAACGACAAAGTCATCGGGCTGCGAGCGGAGTCCGGCTGTGAGGGAGCGATCGTCCAGGGGATGGTGATACGCCCAGCCGACCCGGAGCTGCGGCGTGAAAACCGATTTCTCCCCCAAAGGGATTTGCTTCGAGACGGCCACGTCCAGGTGACTGCGCAGCGTGCGGGCCTGGACGGAACCGACGCGCAGGTCGAGGCTGCCGGCCCCTGTTTCACTGAATCCCCTCCGGTACTGGTGCACGTAGTCGACGGCCAGGGAGGGCACGGCGTCCATCATGGCGATCGGCAGCCGGTACCCCAATCGCAGCCGGGGGTTCACCTCCCAGCTCTCGGGATGCGACTCGGCCTCGCGGGCCAGGTATGAGAAGGAGATGGGCCGGGTCGCGTCGCCTGTCGCGTATCCGCCGCTGAGACCGGCCTGAACAAAATAGTCTCGTGCCAGCCAGGCCGCGTACATGCCGAGCCGGGTGTAATCCGTCCGCGCTCCGCCTCCCCCGTCCGTCCAGGACTGGGTGCTGCGGATGAAGCCCAGGGACAGGCCGACGAGAAGGTTTCGCCCGGATCTCCGGTCGACGCCCCCGACGACGCCCCCGGAGACGGCGTTGAATCCCATGTCCCCCGCCCGCTGGATTCCTCCGGCCATCTGCATCCATGCCTGCAGGTTTTTCCCGTCATGGTCTCCCGAAGGAAGAAATACGGGTCCGGCGACCTGCAGGAGTGCACCGGTTTTCGTTCGATCTTCGAGAAAGGCCGCGGAGACACGCTGATCGACGGCGTCGCTGGTCATCCCGCCGGTCCTGAGCGCATCCGCCGTGAGGCGGTCGTAGCGGCCCGGGCCGATCCGGTCGAGTGCCTCCTGCAATGGGCCGGAGAGGGCCGGAAGGTAGAGCAGGTCCAGGTTGAGATACACCGTCTCCAGGTCGGACCAGGCCTCCGGGATTCTCGCGTCCAGGTACGTTGCGATCCGGTTGGCGTTGCCGGCGGTCGCCCGCGTCCGGTAGCAGAGAATGCAGGACTCGACGGCCTGCCGGTTGAAGAAATTGTCCGCCGGGACCCAGGGTGGACCGATCAGCTTGGACTGCTGTTCCCCGCCGGCCCCCCAGCCGGCGATGGGCGCTGCGATGCCGGTGTAGATCAGGGTGCCTGCCGGTACGAGCACCATCGTCATGTTGGTCGGGAAGGAGGGAAGCGCGAACAGATCGCGCACCTGGGCCGGCGTGAGGCCGCGTACCGTCGCCGTCCGCATGACCCACGACCCGACGGGATTCGAGGGATTGACGGGGTCCGCGGGATTGTAGAACCGGATGAAATACTGGGGTACGGTGGTCTGGATGGTGGTGACGTCGGTGCTGTTTTCGAAGGGGGGGATCCCGCCCAGCCTCGCGTTCACGGTTGCCGCCGTCTCCACGGCGATCAGGGTCCCGAGCGGCTGCACCAGGTTGCGCCAGTCCTCGCTCCACGCAGGGGAGAGCGGGGCGCAGAGGATGGCGGCAAGCAGGCAGAAGAGGAGAGATGTCTTCTTCAAAGCTCCCTGTCACCCAGGGGGGTGATCCGTACCGTTGCCACTCCCCGCCGGATGATGCCGAGATCGCGGGCCGCCGCGCGGGACAGGTCGATGATCTCGAAATTCCGCTTTCTGCAGCGGTCGTTGACCGTCACGACGACCGAGCGGTTGTTGGCCAGGTTCTTCACTCTGACCTTCGTTCCGTGCGAGATCGTCGGATGGGCCGCGGTCATTTTCCGCTGGTCGAAGATTGCGCCCGAACTGGTCCTCCTGCCATGGTAACGGTCGGCATAATAGGTTGCCTTGCCCAGCTTTCCTTCCGCTTTCTTCACCGTGGATGAAACTTCTTTTGTCCCGGCCGGGGATCCCGGCGCGTTCTCTTCCTCCGCCAGAGCGGGCAGGGCCGTGACAAGAAGGGCCAGCAGGAGGCAGGCAAGGGTCATAAACAGAAATGTATGCTTGGGATTTTCAGGTCTCATGGGGATCTCTCTTTCGTGATATTTTTCCGGGGTATTTGAGCGGGAAGATTGTCAACGTGAGGGGACCCCTTTACCCCGGACACACCGGCGAAGTCAAGTTTTTTAGCCTTTCTTAAGGAAATACGAGTGGTTGGTTTAATTATGGGCCGAACATTTCCTGCCTTGCAATTCAAGACGAAGTATCCCACATTACAATTCGGCCATTGGTTGTATCACCGGCAAAACCGGGAACGCGGCTGTTTGTCTATTCTATGTTACCGGGAGTGAGTCGAATGGATTCGATCGTTCCGTCGGACATCCGGTACCTGTTCCAGGAGCATGGCACGGAGCAGATTCTTGAGGCGGGGCAGGTCCTGTTTCTTCAGGGGGAGGCCAGCGACGCGGTTTACTACGTCGTGAGCGGAAGCCTGGATGTATATGCGGGATACGGCGACGATCCGGTCTTGCTCAATCATGTCGAGCCCGGCCACCTGGTCGGGGAACTGGGCGCCATCACGCAAAGTCCGCGCTCCGCCACTCTGGTCGCCACCACCCGGGTGGTCCTGTCCCGAATATCGACGGAGCATTTCCGGGGCCTTCTCGCCAATGCTCTGTCGCTGGTGGAGACCATGCTCTCCAGCGCGCGCGGGTATGTGATCTCCGCGGACACGGCGAGGATCGACCTGGGGAATACCTTTCAGCAGGTCCAGAAACGCTTGAATGTGCTGGGGGAAGAGAAGAAGCAGCTCGAGGAGCTGCTGCGGCTGCGCGACGAACTCGAGTCCATGGTGGTTCATGACCTGCGCAATCCGCTGAACACGGTCACCCTGGTCCTGGACCTGCTGGAGCCCCTGAAGGATCAGGTCAGGGACACCGAACGATTCACGCTCCTCGTCCGCATGGCGAAGACGGCCACGCAGAGCATGACGCACCTGATCTCCATGCTGCTCGATATCGCCCGGCTGGAGGCCGGCAGACTCGTCCTGGACATCAGTGAATTCGACCTCTCCGTGATGCTCGAAGAGCTGGCCGCCATGCAGCAGATGCAGGTGATACGCAAACAGATCGAGATCGTCACCCAGTCTCCGCCGGGCATGATGGTGAAGGCCGACCGGAGCATGCTGTGGCGCGTGGTGTTGAATGTCCTCGACAATGCGATCAAGTTCGCGCCCAGGATGAGCAGGATCGAAGTCGCGGCTTGTCCCGTGGGGAATCGGAATATACACATCCGCGTCACCGACTCCGGACCGGGGATACCGCCCGGAGAGCGGGAGCGCATATTCGAGAAGTTCACGCAGGTGAGCGACGCGGAGCATATGTCGCGCGGCGGCACCGGCCTTGGGCTGACCTTCTGCCGCATGGCGGTGGAGGCGCACGGCGGCTCCATCCGGGCGGACGAAGGGCCGTCCGGCACCGGAAACAGCATCCACATCGAACTTCCGCAGGACTGAGCCTCAGGATTCGGGGAGGGGATTCACATCCGCCCGATTGCCCTTCTCATGCCCCGGCGTACCGCCCGATGAGGCCGGACGGATCTTCGGCGGCAATCCGGCCCCGGTTTCACCGGACGTGTGAAAACCCTTTCCGGCGGGCAGCGTCCCATCGGTTCCATCCGGAAAGGCAACGGGCGGAGCGGACTTGTTGACCGCGTCGAGCAGCAGGGCGAATCGCAGGTGGCCGATGGCAGGCCGGTAGAGCGGATTCGATCCGGAGGCGTGGTTCGAATGAGGGAAGACGAGGACGTGGACGGAGTTCCTGCCGTGTCCGCGACGTCTCTGAATGGACGTCCAGTCACCGAAAAAAGCCATGTTCGTCGTGGCATCCAGCGTCATCCAGCCGTCGGAGAAGGCGGCTTCATTCATCATATGACCGTGGGCGATGACGACCCGGCGATTGGGAATTCCGGAACGATCGAGCAGCACCTTCAGAACGTGAGCCGAGTCGCTGCAGCAGCCGATCTCGCTCTCCAGGTAGTCCCGGATTCCTTCTGGGACATCGATCCGGAAACCGGTCTTCTCGTTCTGCTCCACGCAGCCCTCCCTGGTGTAGTGAACGGAGTTTCCAAATCCCCAGAGGGCGGATACGCTGTTCATCAGGAACAGGGCCTCCAGCTTCCGGGGATCTTCGATTCCCCATTGTACACGGAGGGTTTCCCGGACCTGGTTGAATCGCTTCATGCAGGCACGGTGCAGTTCGTCTTCGTCACGAATCCCGTCCACGGCGAGATTCGATTTGTTGAAAAAACCGGAATCCGCCATCGCGGGCACCGCCGTGACCTCGATCTGTTCCAGCAGCGCGGCGTGATGAACGGGGTATTGAAGAAACGCGTATACGGCGAGGTATGCCGGCACGAGCAGGGTGAGAACGGCCGTCCGCCCGGCGAGCCCCGGTTTGCGGGCGAAGAAGAGAAAGATCGCCGCGGTGACGGCGAGGCAGCAGCCCATGAGGATGGTCAGCAGCAGCAGTTTTTTCTCGCCGATGTTCGAGCTGTTGCCGATCGCCGCCAGGAGATCGATTCCGGTTGCATCCATCAGGAGCCGGCTCAGGGAGGCCAGCGCCGCCGCGCACAGGAAAACAAGGAACAGCACGCCGGAAAGAAGGGAGAAGAATATGGACGGGGAATTCAGGAGCCGTCTTCTCAGCGGTGTTCGGCGTGACGATGTGCGTGTCGTTTCCAATGAACGTTTCACGGGTCACTTCCCGCGGGGCTCCCCCGCCGTTGGATGTACCTTTCCTGATGGACCGGGCCGATGATCGCCCTGGGTGTTCCGATCATTCGGAGGGACTCTGGCAAAAAAAGATGAATGAATTCCGTACAGGAAAATGAAAAAGCTGTAACGCGGATCGCACCCTGCATGGCAATGCGATCCCATGCAGAAAAACCTTGAGCAGTTGCCTTCCTGACGGCTAAAGATGACAGCGTTGCCTCGTGAATCGGCAGCGGCGGGTTTCCTCTGCGATGCGCATCCGGAGCCTGTTCCCGTCGCGCATAACAGGAGACCGGGATTGTGCCGGACATGGAACAAGGCAAAATGACCGGAGTCCCCGCCGGGAAGATCGACACGCTGTTCTTCGACCGACCGGATCGACCGGATGAAGGACAGACGGGGCACAGCGGTTTTTCAAACCCCAATCCTCGAAAAGGAGTTACCGGCGATCCATGAACACACGTTACCTGATGGCGCTTGATGCCGGAGGAGGATCCGGCCGTTGCCTCCTCCTGGACCCTGAAACAGGGGCCAACACAACGGCCCGGCGAAGCTGGACCCACCCCGTCGCCCCCGGCACGAGCGGACTCGGCTTTTCCGTCGAGACCGGCGACGTCCTGAAGAAGCTCGGCGATGCCTCCCGGGAGGTCCTCGCCCGGGCGGGTGCTGTGCCGGGCCAGGTTGCCGGCATCGCCGTATGCGGGATGCGCAATACGACCGTTGTCCTGGATGCACAGGACAGCGTCCTCCTGGCAACGCCCAACAAGGACGCCCGGGCGCTGGGGGAGGGCATGCTGCTGGGCATGGAAAGGGGCGCGGAGTTCCACGCCGTCACGGGCCACTGGCCGACCCTCATGTTTCTAGGCACGCGGCTCCTCTGGATGAAGAACAACGCCCCGGACCTTTTCAACCGCGCCTCCGCCGCCCTGTCGCTCACCGACTGGCTGGCCTTCATCCTGACGGGGAGAATGGCGGCCGAGCGCTCCCAGGCGGGCGAATCGCTTCTCTTCGACCTGAAGCGGCGCGAGTGGGCCTTCGACCTGATCGATTCCCTCGGATTCCCCCGGTCGCTCTTCCCCGAGCCGGTGGACTCCGGAGCCCGCCTCGGCGAGCTGACGCAGCGGGGGGCCGATCTCCTGGGGCTGGTCCCCGGCATTCCCGTGGCCGCGGGGGGCGCCGACACCCAGTGCGGACTCCTGGGAGCGGGGGCCGTCCGGGACGGCGACCTGGCCGTTGTCGCCGGCACGACCATGCCCCTGCAACTCGTGACGGACGACCTGGTCCTGGACGGATCGGGGCGGCTCTGGAGCGGGCAGCACGTGGTTCCGGGGCGGTACGTCATCGAGAGCAACGGGTTGATGACGGGAGATGTCATCGACTGGTTCGCCCGGCTTCTCTACCCGGACTCCCCCGACGCGACCCTGAGCCTTTTCGCGGAATGTGCCGGATCCCTTCCGGGGGCCGCCGGCGTGTATTCCACCTTCGGCTCCGCCCTGTTCGACGGGAGGACCGTCGGCTTCCCCGTCGGCAATCTGACCCTGTCCCACATGATCACGGGCGACGCTGCCCGGAGCCGGCGGCACATCGCCCGGGCCCTGGTGGAGGGGATCGCCTTCTCGATCCGCGCCAACCTCGAACAGATCCTGGCCGTCTCCGGCAGGGAGATTCCCGTCCTCCGGGTGGCCGGGGGCATGTCCCGGAGCGCACTCTTCGACCAGATCGTGTCCGATGTGACGGGCCGCCCGGTCCTCGTTCCCCCCAACGCCGAGGTGTCTTCCGTCGGCGCGGCGATCCTGGCGGGGGTCGGGGCGGGCGTCTTTGCCGAGCCAGCCGACGGTGCCGCTCTTGTCGCCGCGGCCCTGCGCGAGCACCGGCCAGGGAAGGCGGAGAAGTACGGGAGCCTTTACGCCGGCTGGCGGCAGGCCTTCGACAAGCGCGCCGCGGCGGACGCCCAGGTCGGCGACCTGCTGACCGCCGCCCTCTTCGAACCGTCACCCGCGGCGGGCAGGGCGGCCGACCCGTCCTTTTCACCGAACATCCTTGTCACCGCCTCCATGGACCGGGCCGCCCTCGATGAACTGGAGGGGATCGGCCGCGTGGATTATGCCGAGTGGCGGGAGAAGGTCCGGATTTTCGACGGCGGAGCCGAACTGGCGCAGGCGCTCTCGGGCGTGCAGATCTTCGTCACGGAGATGGACGTGGTGGATTTCCCGGCCATCCGCGACGCCCGGGATCTGCGGGCCATCGTCACGTGCCGGGGGAATGCCGTCAACATCGACCTGGCGGCCGCCACCGCCTACGGGATCCCCGTCGTCAACACCCCCGGGAGAAACGCCGACGCCGTGGCGGACCTGACCGTCGCCTTCATGGTGATGCTGGCGCGGAAGATGCCGGAGTCCGTCGACTTCCTCAAGCACAGCGGCGTGACGGCAAACGACATGGAGAAGATGGGGGAGGCCTACCTGAAATACCGGGGCAACGAGCTCTGGAGGAAGACGGTCGGCCTGGTGGGAATGGGAAACGTCGGCGCCGGCGTCGCAGCGAGGCTCACACGGTTCGGGGCGAAGACGGTATTCTACGATCCGATTCTGACCGCCGAGGCGGGGGCCCTGCTGAACGCCCGGAAGGTCTCCCTCGACGAGCTGCTGGCGGAGAGCGATTTCGTGAGCCTGCACGCGCCGGCGATCGAGGCCACGAGGGGGATGATGAACCGCGAGGCCTTCGGGAAGATGAAAACGGGGGCCTTCTTCGTCAATACCGCCCGGGGCTCCCTCGTAGACGAAGCGGCCCTCCTGGGGGCGCTCGCGTCGGGGAAGGTCGCAGGGGCCGCCCTGGACGTCTTCTCGGCGGAGCCCCCGGCGTCGGACGATCCCGTCGTTTCCCACCCCAACGTGATCGCCACGCCGCACCTGGGCGGGAACACGAGCGAGATCGCGGCGCACCAGGGGGCCGTCGCCGTCGACCAGATCCGGAAGCTCCTGGCGGGGGAGCGGCCGGACCACCTCCTCAATCCCGAAGTGCTGGACGTTTTCACCTGGTCGGGACCGCGGCCCGAGCCGGACGGGAAGAAGCAGGAGGAGCTCGCCCGGAACCCGCGTCCCACCTTCACATCCTGAGATCACGGTACGGAATGCAAGGGGTTACACGATGAGCAAATACGATCAAAGCCGGAAGGAAGTGCTGGAGGCGTGCCTCTGGCTGTCGGACCACGGCTACTTCGGTTCCCTGCGGGGCACCGGGGGGAACGTCTCCATGAGGACGGGCGATGGGAATCTGATGGCGGTCACACCTTCCTCCGTGAACTACCACGAGATCGTCCCGGAGGACATCTGCATCGTCGATTTCGCCGGCCAAGCAGTGGAGGGGAGCCGGGCGCCCTCCGTCGAAGCGGGGCTGCACGCCGCGGTCTACCGCGAGCGGCCCGACGCGAACGCCGTGATCCATACCCACCAGGTCTACGGAAGCGCCTTCGCGCTGCTCAATCTCCCCATTCCCTCGCTTCTGGACGAGGTCTCCTTCACCCTGGGCGAGACGATCGACGTGGTCCCCTACGCCCTGTCCGGCAGCACGGAGCTGGCCGCCAATGTGGCCGGCAGGCTCGGGAACAACGCCAACGCCTACATCATGCAGAATCACGGGATCCTTGCCCTGGGCAGGAGCATGGACAAGGCGCTTCTCGCCGCGGAGCTCCTGGAGAAGGTTGCGCACATCTACTGGCTCGCGCTTTCCACAGGCAGGCCCGTCACGACCCTTCCCGGGGATATCCGGGACATGGCGCGCTCGCTCCGGGAATACGAGGTGGACAAGGTCAGGAAAGCGGCCGCGAAAGACCCGGCGTGACCGGCTCCGGCCGGACCGGTCCTTATCGCAGGGTCCGTATTCCCGATCACGGGATGCAAATGAAGCCGCGGCGGAGACGCCGTGTTCCCGAGGCGGAGGGAATCATGATCCGGAACGTTCTTGCAGCCGTTGCGGCCGTCGCCGTCCTCCTCGCCGGCACCCTGTCCCTGCATGCCGCGGAGCCGCGAATCGCCCTCGTCATCGGCAACAGCGGGTACGAGGTGGGGGCACTGAAGAACCCCGTCCACGACGCCGCCGACATGGCCGCCGCGCTCGAACGCCTCGGCTTCACCGTCGTCCTGAAGAAGGACGCCCGGCAGCAGGAAATGGAGGAGGCCGTCCGGGCGTTCGGCCACCGCCTGAAACGGGGAGGGGTGGGGCTGTTCTTCTACGCCGGCCACGGCATCCAGATCGGCGGCCGGAACTACCTGATCCCCATCGGCGCCAGGATCGAGAAGGAGACGGACGCCAAGTACAGGGCCATCGACGTCGAGATGGTCCTGGATGAGATGGCGAACGCGGGCAACCCGATGAATATCGTCATCCTCGACGCCTGTCGGGACAACCCGGTGGGGCGCTTCCTCCGGAGCGCCGGGAGAGGGCTGGCCATCATCTCCGACGCCCCCAAGGGCACCTTCATCACCTATTCCACGTCCCCCGGCAAGACGGCCGCCGACGGAGAGGGACGCAACAGCCCCTACACAACGGCGCTCCTGGAGTCGATCCGGGAGCCGGGGCTTCCCATCGAGCAGGTCTTCAAACGGGTCCGGCAGCGCCTGAGCCGGGAAACCGGGGACCGGCAGATCCCATGGGAGCTGTCCTCCCTCCAGGGGGACTTCTATTTCACGCCGGGCTTGACCGGGGCTGCCGCCGCGCCTCCGCGGAGATCCTCGGAGAGGCAGGTGCCCGCCGCCGGAGCTCCGCCGGGCGATCGGGCCTTCACCAGCCCCACCCTGGGAGCGACGTTTGTCCTGATCCCCGCCGGGACATTTACCATGGGGTCGCCGGCGGACGAACCGGGCCGGTTTCCTGACGAGACGCCGCACCGCGTGACCATCAGCAGGGCCTTCTACATGCAGGCGACGGAGGTGACCCAGGGCCAGTGGAAGCGGGTCATGGGGAACAACCCTTCCTATTTCCGGAACTGCGGCGACGACTGCCCGGTGGAGCGGGTTTCCTGGAACGAGGTGCAGGACTTCATCCGCAGGCTGAACGAACGGGAGGGAACGGACAAGTACCGCCTGCCGTCGGAGGCCCAGTGGGAGTACGCGGCCCGGGCGGGGACGGAGACCGCCCTCTACAGTGGTCCGCTCCGCATGCGGGGGAGCAACAACGCACCCGACCTCGACACCGTCGCCTGGTACAAGGGGAACAGCTGCGTCGATTACGCCGGCGGGTTTGATTCCTCGGGCTGGCAGGACCGCCAGTATGCCTGCCCCCGATCGGGGACGCACCCGGCAGGCCGGAAGGCCCCGAACGCCTGGGGGCTCTACGACATGATCGGCAACGTCTTCGAGTGGGTGCAGGACCGGATGGGAGACTATCCTTCCGGAAGCCTGACCGACCCGGAGGGGCCTTCTTCGGGATCCACGCGCGTGCGGCGTGGCTGCTCGTGGGGCAGCAGCGCCCGGTACTGCCGTGCGGCGTTCCGGCTCAAGGGGGGCGATCCGGATGCCCGCGGCGACGGCATGGGGTTCCGTCTCGTCCGGACACCTTGATGCCATGGCCCTTCCCGACAGGCTGAAAAATCCGCCGGGATCTCCCGGATGCCGGCCGCTTGAATCCGGGGCGGACTTCGAACGACGGATGTGATACAGGGTTCTTCATCGGGTCACCCGGAGGCGGGACGGCCTTCCGGCCGTTCTTTTCCACTCCGGACGCGAACCGTGTCATGGTCAATACGCTTCCTTTGTGGTTTCCTCTTGCCGTGTACAGACAGGGAGGACAGCACGGGCTATGGCAGCAGGCATCCCGACACGGATCATCCGCCACCTGGCAGGTTATGCCGGTCCCTGGTCGGCTTTTCTTCTCTGCGCCGTTGCGCTTGCCTTCTGCACGGGCGCAATCCCCGCGGTTCGTTTCACCGCCGAGGAGATCCGGGTGACCGTCCAGCCCCGCCATATCCTCGTCGACGCCATCTACCAATACCGCAATCCGTTCCCCTTCCCGGTGATCCAGGGATACGTCCTGCCCTTTCCGGAGGACGCGGCCCACTTGCCTCCGGCTGGGGTCGAACTGGTCCAGCAGACCCCGGAAAGAAAAAGGATCCCCGTCTCGCATTCCCTCGGCAGGCACCGCTTTTCCGTCGTCTTTCCGGGGAGCGGGGAGGTGACGCTTCATCTTCGCTACCGGCAAAGCACCCCAAGGGAGAGGGGCACCTACATCCTGACCACAACGGCGTCGTGGCTGCGTCCCCTGGAGAGGGCCGTTTACAGGCTGGTTCCGGACGGCGTCCGGATCACCGGCTCCAACTACCCCTTGGCCCCGGAGGCACCCGGGGCATTCCGCTGGACCCGGGAGCGGTTCATGCCCCCGGAGGACTGGCACTTTACCTGGAGGGAGGCATGAATGTCCTGAGCATCCTCCGCTGTGCGTGCCCAGCGGCCGCGGGAATGCTGCTCCTTCCCGCACCGGCCTTGGCGAACGCGGGGACGGGATTCCGAACGGCATCGCTCGTGCTTTTGATCTGGATCGCCCTGATGATCTTTTCGTCCCTGGGGGGCGTGTACGCGATCCGGAAGAAGAGACTGGCGGAGAAGGGAAGAAAGCGCTCCCTCGAGGGGGCTGTTTACACGCTCGTCGCCGCTCTCACGGTTGTGATCTCCATGGCCACCGTGGAGACCATGATCCTGTGCGTGTTCGCGGCCGCTGCCGTGGCGCTGGTCCGGGCATACAGGCTGTTTTCCTGGTCGAAGATGCTCCGGAAGAGGGATGCCGGAGCACCGGCAGACGAAGACGCCGCCGACGCCGGATCCGCTTCCGGAGAGAAGGCTGTCTTTCCCTGGCTGGAGGGAGCGAATCCGGGGCGGATGCTCCTCGCCTCCTCGCTCATCGTCGCATCGACGGCCATCCTGGTGCCGGTAACGATTGCCGTCGGCTGGCAGGAGGGCAGTTACCAGCTCCGTCAATCCCAGGGACAGAAAATCGTCAAGGATTTCCGGGAATTCGTTGCGG
This sequence comes from Syntrophales bacterium, assembly GCA_035363115.1. NCBI lineage: Bacteria > Pseudomonadati > Thermodesulfobacteriota > Syntrophia > Syntrophales > Syntrophales bacterium. The sequence goes on from DAOSEM010000004.1 coordinate 235,074, forward strand.
AGGAGATTCGCCTGCGAAAGCAGCCCCAGACGGGCGATGCGAGGGGCGGGCTCCTCTCTCTTCATGCGCGCTGCCGGGAGACGTTCGAGAGCAGGGACTACAGCCGCCACCGGTGCGAGCTGCCTTCCGATCTCGAGGCCATGAAGTTCACGATTCACCTGGTGCCTTCACGGGCGAGCCTGTTCGTACCGGCCATTTCCTTCCGGGCGGACGAGTCGGGGAAGATCCGGGCGGCAAAGGTCTATTCGCCGGGCGAGCGGTGCCCCGCGGACGCGCAGGTGGTCACGGATGCAACCAGGCCGGACGAGGGTTTCTATCCCCTGTACTCATTGTGAGTCGGGGCCTCGCGTCCATGCAGAAGACAGAAAGGAGGAAAACGATGAAGATCCTGGAGGGGAGCTGTTTCTGGCTGGCCTTGGCCGCAGCGCTACTCCTGTGGCCTTCCGCGGGGGAGGCACAGCAGCGCACGCGGTTCGACCGGCCCGCGATCAACAACATCCCCATCGACTGGTGCCTCACCTGGGCCCAGAACTGCGGGAAGCCCGCGGCGGACTACTTCTGCCAGACGAGAGGATACCAGCATTCGGACGATTTCGGCGTGGTGAACAACGTCGGGCGGACCGTTATCCTCAAGACGAGGCAGGTCTGCAACCACCCCACCTGTGACGGGTTCTCGTACGTCTCCTGTGTCCGGCGCGCCCAGGCCGCCCCTCCTCCTCGGGCGGGCAGGAGCTACGAGGAGTGCCTTAACCGCTTCTGCGGGATTTGCCGGCAGTCCATTTCCCTCTTGGATGTGGCGGCCGATCCGCGATGCGAAGACTGCAAGCGGAGAATGGCTCCCCAGATCCGGGCGTGCATGGAGGGCCGGTGACCCGTCCCGGGGCCGGTCCCGGTTCCGGGGTGAAGCAGGATGGAGGGAGGGAGCCGGCGGTGCCCCCTCCCGGTTGCCATGATATTTTGAACGGAAACCATTCGGGAAAGCGGAGCCTGTTCCCGCCCCGCGTTCCCGGAATGTGCTTTATTTGCTGAACACGTAGGTGTGCAGCAGCCTGTTGGCCAGGGGCGTTCCCAGGTCGACGAGAATGTGCTTCGCCTGGGTGAACTCCAGGAGCCCCTGGACCCCGTGCTCCCGTCCGATCCCGGACTGCTTGTACCCGCCGAAGGGCGCCATGGGGCTCAACTGGTGATAGGTGTTGATCCACATCGTCCCGGTGCGGACGCGCTTGGCGATTTCGATGGCCTCGGGGATGTTCCGTGACCACACGGCTCCGCCGAGCCCGTAGATGCTGTCGTTGGCCATGGCGACGGCCTCGTCGACCGTGCGGAACTTGATGATGCACACGACGGGACCGAAGATCTCCTCCTGCGCGATGGTCATCCCGTTGTGGACGTTGGTGAAGATCGTCGGCTCGACGAAAAATCCCTTCTTGAGGTGATCCGGCTTCTTCCCGCCGGTCGCCACGGTGGCGCCTTCCTTCTTCCCGATCTCGATGTACCGGAGGACCGTCTCCTGCTGACCCCTGGAAATGAGCGGACCCATGGTCGTCTCGAAATCCATGGGATCCCCGATCCGGACGGTTTGGGTGGCGGCGATGGCGCTCTCCAGGTACTCGTCGTAAATGTCTTCATGAACGAAGATGCGGGTTCCGGACACGCATACCTGCCCCGTGTGATAAAACACGCCGCTGAGCGAACCCTCCACGGCGACTTCCAGGTCGGCATCAGGCATGATGATCTGCGCGCTTTTTCCTCCCAGCTCCAGGGTGACCTTCTTGAGGGTGGATGAGGCCATTTTCATGACCTGCCGCCCGACCTCCGTCGAGCCCGTCAGGGCGACCTTGTCCACGAAGGGGTGTGTGCACAATTCTTCTCCCAGGGAGGACCCGGGGCCCGTCACGATGTTGACGACGCCGGGCGGGAAACCGCATTCGTCGATCAGCTTTGCCAGTTCGAGGGCCGCCAGGGGCGTCTCGGAGGCCGGTTTCAGGACGACCGTGCATCCCATGACGAGGGCGGGACCGAGTTTCCACCCGGCCATCATGAAGGGATGGTTCCAGGGGATGATGCCGCCGCACACACCGATGGGCTCCCGGTTGACGAAACTCCAGGAGACGTCGGGGAAGTCGTGCCAGGGGAGGGGCTCGTAGGAAGACAGGCACTCCGCCGTCCGGGCGGCTTTCTCCATCCAGTAGGCCGTGAAGGGGACCTCGCCCCCCGTCGACAGGCTGATCGTGAAGCCCGCATCCTGGGTCTCGATGGTGCCCAGTTTCCGGGTCATGTCCATGTCGTTGATCTTCTCCACCAGTTTATAGATCAACTGTGCCCGCTCGCCGACGGGCATGCCGCTCCATACGCCCGAATCGAAGGCCCGGCGTGCCGCCTCGATGGCGCGTTTCATGTCGCCTCGGGTTCCCACGGGCGCCAGGGCGACGGGTTCCTCCGTTGCCGGATTCATGCTGGCCCTTGTCTCCCCCGACTCCGCGTCCACGAACTGCCCGTCAATATACATCCGATACTGTTCCATGCGAATCCATGCCTCCTCGTCATGCAGGATGTAGGTATGTCATATTTGACATATCCGTCTTTCTTCCCCTGGGCAAGCGAAAAGCATTGAGGAACATCAGGGGTGTCGCATTGCCACCGGCTCAGGCGGGGCTACCCGGGGAATCCGGAAGGTCAAAGGAGTGCCGTATACGCTGAAGGCAAGCAGGACGACCCCTCCCTGTTCCGCTCGCGCAATTTCACGCCCTCTGCCCGGTTCCAGGAAGCGGGGGCGAGGGGGGCCTATCGTATTTGCTGAAACCCGGTCAAGGGTGTGATAAGAGAAGCGATAAGGCAAATCCGGCACATGTTCATGCCGGGAGGACAGGGAAAGGGAGGACCATCATGAAATATGGAACGCCCCCGGGAAGCCGGCGGGGTTTTGGCCTGATTTCGATCGTCCTTGCCCTGGGGATCCTGTGCATCCTGGCGGTGATGATGATCCCCCGTTATCTGGGCGATCCGGGAGGAAAAGACAAGGCCGCGGTTTCGGTGAAGGGTCCCGCCGGGCCCGCCGCGGTGCCGGAGGCTTTGGCGGGAAGAACCGTTGCGCCGGGCGACGCCGCCAACGTGGCGGGCATGGCCGCGCTTGCCGCCGCCGCGTCGAATGTCCAGGCGGCCTATACGAAGCTGGTGGTCGGCAATCCGTCGGGCGGGGCCGTCACGAGCGATGAGGTCGCCGCCCTGCTCAACTCCGGTTACACGGCGGTCGGCGACTACATCGTGTCGTACACGCCGTCGGGGCGCGATAAAATCATCGCCAGGCTCCAGCCAGGTTCCAGGGGCAAATACGGCACGCCGGATTCCAGGGAGATCGTGCTTGCCCGGTAACGCGGCATGTATGGAACGGACCGAACGGGACTCCTCCGTGCGGCATCCGCAGGGGACGGGCCTGCTTCCCCGGCCGGGCCGTTCGGGATGCGTCCCGGCCGCAGGCATGGCTGAAGACGGCGGTGAGGGAGGATGCCGGGATTGCCTGTCGGTTCCGTTTTCCACCGTGGATTTCTCGGAGGAATGGTGGTAGAAAACGGGCCGTGTGAACGACGTAGATCCGTCGGAAACCGATCCGATCCAGGCAGGACGCAACATGGGCTGATCCAGGAAGACCCCGTTTCTCAAATGAGCGCGGGGTCTCTTTCGTCCGGCCCCGGGTTCGATCGGCGCCGTTCGGGTTGCCCCTTTTTCCCCACCGGGCCTCTCTCAGGACCCGGTCCAGATACGATGTCCGCTTTTCCGTGGACACGGTAGACAAACGAGGAGGATAGAGACCATGAGTACCCTGAAAAAACTTCCTGTCATTGCGTGCGGGATTCTGCTGCTTTGCGCCGTCTTCATCACGGCCGTCCTGGCCGGCGGGCCGCCGCTGAAGGCCAATGTCTGCGACACCTGCCACAAGGACTACGCCAAGATCATGCCGAAAACCCATCCGGATGTCGGCAAGGGGCAGGCCTGCCTGACCTGTCACGCCCCGGATCCGGCCAAGAGCGAGCCGACCAAGTTCTCGACCGACACCCACAAGACGCACCAGAACGGAAAGGCGAAACTGGAGTGCGCGGCCTGTCATGCCCTGTAAGACAGACCCGTTTTTCTTATGAGCCGTTCCTGTTTTCCGACGGCTCAGGGACACCACCCGATAAGAACGCCGGGGCAGGAGCGGGGCCGTTTCCGCGTCCCGCGAAATGCCCCGGCGATTCCCACGATTCCATCATGAAACGGGCGGCCGCGATCCTTCTCCTGCTCGCCCTGCTTCCCGGCGGAGCGGTCTGTGCCCAGCCCCTTTTCGTGCGGGAGTCCGACACGCCCATTGCCTTGCACTATGCAAGGATCATGAACGATTACATAGCGTTTATCGAGCCGAAGCTGGCCGGGAAAGAAGACCCGGCAACGCTGTCCCGGGCGTATTTCGAGCGCCTGGGATACCGGCTGATCGCGGTGTCGATCCGGACGACCCGGGAGCCGCGGGTGTCCAGGTCATGGAAAATCCCAGGCTCGAAGCTGGCCGTACTGCCGCGGACGACCTGCTACGTCTCCGCTTCCGGGGCGACCGTCGAGCTGTACGACCAGGGCGACGACTACGTCCGCATCCAGAATTTCACGGACGGGGCACCCGGCGAACCGGGGCTATACGTATCGATTGGCATCACGCATCGCTGGAAATGACGGGAGACGATCATGCATGTCACGGTCCTGAACGGGAGTCCCAAGGGTGACGTCAGCGTCACCATGCAGTACGTGCATTTCCTCGCCGGGAAGTTCCCGGGGTACGATTTCAAGATCCACAACGTGGCCCGGCAGATCCGGGTCCTTGAAAAGAAGGACGGCTCGTTCCGGGAGGTTCTGGATGACATGGGAAAGGCCGACCTCGTCCTGTGGGCCTTTCCGGTGTACGTCTGCCTGGTTCCGTCGCAGTACAAGCGGTTCATCGAGCTGCTCTTCGAGCGGGGAGCGGCGGAGAAGCTGGCCGGCAGATACAGCGCCGCCCTGACCACGTCGGTCCATTATTTCGACCACACGGCCCACGGCTACATCGACGCCGTCAGCCAGGACCTGGGGATGCTGCACATCGGCGGCTATTCCGCCGACATGTACGAGCTCCTGAAGCCGGAAAACCGAAGGAGGCTGACCCGGTTCGCCGATCACCTGTTCCACACGGCACAGAGGCGGGATCCCGTGGACCGTACCCATGAACCCCTCCCGCCCCGCGGCTTTGTCTACGAGGCGGGCCCGGTGCGGGAGACGGTCCCGACGGACGGCAAAAAGGTCCTGGTTCTGACGGACGCCGCTCCCGGCCAGGACAACCTGCTGAAGATGATCGAGCGCTTCCGCCAGTCCTTCAGCGGTCCCGTGGAGGTCGTCAATCTTCACGATCTCGACATCAAGGGGGGGTGTCTCGGCTGCTGCGAGTGCGGCTACGACAACACCTGCGTCTACGCCGGGAAGGACGGTTTCGGCGACTTCTACCGGAGCCGCGTGATGAACGCGGACATCCTCATCTGTGCAGGGGAGATCCGGGACCGCTACCTGTCCTCTACGTGGAAATGCTACTTCGACCGCGTCTTCTTCAACACGCACATCCCCACCCTGGCGGGCAGGCAGGCGGGCTTCATCCTCTCCGGCCCCTTTCGCCGTCTTCCCCATCTCCGCCAGATTTTTGAAGGCTACATGGAGTTCCAGCAGGCCAACTGGGCCGGCGTGGTGACCGATGAAAGCGGCGACACGACCCGGATCGACGAGGGACTGCAGGCGCTCGCGGAGAGGTCCGTCAGGTTTGCCCGGGAAGGGTATGTCCGGCCGCCGGGTTTCCTCGGCGTCGCCGGCACGAAGATGTTCCGCGACGAAGTCTGGGGGCGCCTGCGGTTCGTCTTCCGGGCGGACCACCGGTTCTATCGGGACCACGGCCTCTACGACTTTCCCCAGAAAGACTGGAAGATGCGGGGCATCAACCTGGGGATGGGCGTCCTGACGGGCATCCCGGCGTTCCGGAAGGAATTCAGGAAGCGCATCAAGGATGAAATGATCAAGCCGCTCCAGGCGGTGCTCCTCCGCGAACGGGAGGGATCGGGGGCATGACGCGAAGACACGGAAGCGGCGGGGGCAAGGTTTCCGGGGAGCAGCGGAGGCAAACGGGCCGGATGATCCGTTTGCGGTGGATAGGGCTGTCCCTGCTCGTGGCATCGGTCCTGCTGAACGGCTGCGCCCTCTTCGACCTGAGGAAGGACAACACCTTCTCCAGGGATTCCTGCCTGATCACGGGAACGGTCTACAGCGGGGAACCGGCCAAGGGCCCCATCGTCGTCGTCGCCTGCGAAAAGGTTGATGGACGGTTCAGGGTCGCCCACCACACGGTCCTCCATGAACCGGGCCCGTACCAGCTCCTGGTGCCGAGAGGCAGGTACCGGCTCTTCGCCTTCGAGGACAGAAACCGGAACTGGATCCTCGATCCGGGAGAGCCGGCGGGAGTCGCCCTGGGGGACAGTGACGACCTGTCGATCCGCGCACCGGCGGGGGGCGCGGTTCTGGACATGGCCGTTGTGCTCTCCCGGGATCCGGACGTCCGCCGGAAGGTCCCCTTCGACATCCTGGCCAAAGACGCCGCGGGTGGACATCGCTGGCACAGCACGCAGGCGGGGGCGATCATGGACATCCGTGATCCGATCTTCTCCGGCGAGCAGGGCGTCAGAGGGTTCTGGTCTCCCCTCGAATTCTTCCGGGAGTACGGTGCCAATATCTATTTTCTGGAACCCTACGATCCGGGGAAGATTCCCATTCTCCTGGTCCACGGTGCGGCGGGCTCCCCCCAGGACTGGCGCTACTTCATCGACAACCTCGACCTCTCCCGGTACCAGGTCTGGATCTACTACTATCCGTCCGGGGCGCGCCTGAAGGCCATGTCCGGGCTGATGGCTGTCAAAATCCGCGAACTTCACAGAAAATACGGGTTTCAGAGGCTTTACGTGACGGCCCACAGCATGGGGGGCCATGTCGCCCGCTATGCCCTGGCGCATGAGAGCTTTCTCAAGAGCTGCGTGAAGCTCTTCGTCTCCATTTCCACGCCCTTCGGAGGCGAGGACCTGGCGGCGGCGGGGGTCGCCCAGTCGCCCGCCGTCATCCCGAGCTGGAAGGACATGGCGCCGAACAGCGAATTCATCCGGCTTTCCTTCTCCAGGAAGATGCCGCCCTCGATCCGGGACTACCTGTTTTTCGGGCACCGGGGCAGCCGGAATCCCCTGCGCCCCAACAACGACACGACCGTCACCCTGGCCAGCATGCTCGATCTGAGGGCCCAGTCGGAAGCGATCAAGGTATTCGGTTTCGATGAAGACCACGTGGGCATCCTGAACAGCAGGGACGTCCTGGCCCAGTACAAGACCGTCCTGGAATGGGTCGAAAAGGGGGACGCCGACCCCGGACGTCCGGAGAAGCGGGGGATGGTCCGGCTTCGTTACACCGTCGAGGAGGAGAGTGATGTCCCGCCGCTGTGGATGACGCTCCTGTTCCTCCCCGCCGAAAAGAGCCGGGTGGAATTCTACCTGTCTCCCGATCCCCTGAAGAAGAGCCAGGAGATGGGGCCCGTCCGGGCGGGGACCTACGAGGTCGGCCTCTTAGCCTGGGGGTATCGCGTGACACCCGCCCGCCTGAAGGTGGACGTCGGCGCGGACGCGGCGGCGGAGGTGACCCTTTCTCTGATGCCGCAGGGGATGGTGGGCGGCCAGATCACGATGGAGCAGGAAAAGGAGGACCTGTACTGGGGATTCATGACGCCGGTGGCGGCGGAGAGGAGGGTCACCTCCGTCTCCCTGACGGGACCGGGCGTGCAGCGAACCATCATGCCGCACGACATCGACCTGGGCGGGGCCATGCAGGAAGCCATGGACGGCAGAGAGTATTACTGGGAGGACTTTTTCATGTTCTACGACATCCCCAAGGGCCGTTACGAGCTCAAGGTCGAGGCCAGGGGATGCCGGCCGTTTGTCCAGGCGGTCACCGTCGATCCGAAGATCATCCACGCACCCCTGAAAATCAGCCTGTCCCCGGAGAGCAAACCGCATTGACGGACCCGCATGGCCCGTTCCGCTCATGATCCCCGAAGGAGGTGTGAACGCCGTGAAGACGAAACTTGCCGTCCTGTTGCTCTTCCCGCTTCTTTTCCTGGCCGTCGCCGGTCCGCTTTACGCCCAGACGGCCGCCGATCCCGCGCTCGCAGCGGCAATCAATGGAATCAGGCTCGTCGATCACCACGCACACCCGCTGGTGGTCCTTCCCTGGGGTGAAAAGGATGGGGGATGGGAGGAACTGGGAATGGGGAGCGAGGGAGGATCGGGAAGCGATATGGGCCTCATCCCGTACCGGCTGAATCCCGGCAGTCCCGATCTCCTCAGGACATGGCGCGGCCTATGGGGCTACCGGCACGACACCATGGACAAAGAGAAGGCCCTGGAGCTGATCGAGACCAAGAAACGCATCATGCGTGAACAGGGCGACCATTACCCGTCCTGGGTGCTGGACCGGGCCGGGATCGATGTCATGTTCGCCAACCGGAGGATCATGGGACGGGGTCTGCCGGCATCCCGTTTCCATTGGGTCGGCTATGTAGACATGCTGATGTATCCGCTGGGCAGCGAACGCCTGAAGATGGAAAACCCGAGCCTCAAAGGCTCCTATGCCAGCCTGGACCTGGCCCTGAAGGAATCCCTCGCGGGCATCCGCGTCGACGTGCTTCCGGAGTCGCTGGACGGGTACCTGGCGAAGGTTGTCGTGCCGGTGCTGGAGAAGCAGAAGCGGGACGGCGCGGTGGCCGTGAAGTTCCTGCTGGCGTACCTGCGTCCCCTCGACGTCGCCGATCCGCCGGCGGCGGAGGCGCGGAAGGTGTATGCCCGCTACGCCAAGGGGGGAAATCCTTCACCGGGCGAGTACAGGACGCTTCAGGATTTTCTCTTCCGCCGGATCTGCCGGGAGGCGGGACGCATCGGGCTGGTCGTCCACATTCACACCGGCTACGGCATCGGCGGTTATTTCGACATGGCCGGCTCCAACCCCATCCTCCTGGAGCCGGTGTTCAACGATCCGGCGCTCCGGGGCACCCGGTTCGTCATCATTCACGGCGGGTGGCCGTTTACGAGGGAGACAGCGGCCCTGCTGCTCAAGCCGAACGTGTACGCCGACTTCTCGGCCATGTCCTTCCTGTTTTACCCGCGCTTCCTCAGCGAGGTGATCCGCGGCTGGCTGGAGGTGCAGCCGCAAAAGGTGATGTTCGGCACGGATGCCTTCTACGTCGGCATGACGATCGTGAACTGGGAGGAATTCACCTGGCTGGGTGCAGACAGTTCCCGGAAGGCGCTGGCCCTGGCCCTGACGGGAATGATGAATGACGGCGAGATCACCCGCGAGAAGGCGGTGGAGCTGGCGCGGATGGTCCTCCGTGAAAATGCGATCCGGCTGTACAACCTGAAGATGCCGTAGACGGGCGGCAGGGGAGGGATTCGCCCGGAGATTGCGTGACGTGATGGAGGAAAGCCCCTTTCCAACGGCACCGGGCGCAGGGCAGGGAAACTCCCCGGGGCCTCAGGCCTGGCCTGCTCCGGCCTTGCCGGCCATCACCTTCATGGCGACGGTCTTCTCATGGAGCGCGTACGCCCGGATCCGGCCGACGGCATTGTCCTCATCGCCCTTCGTGGCCGACTCCAGGATCCGGAGCAGCTCCCCGTAACTGTCTTTCAGTTCTTTTTTCCGGAAGATCAGCGTTTCGTACTCGACCCACCGCTTGACCTGCCAGAGCTCCGTAATCGTGTGCTCCAGGAGGGAATCCTTCGCAATGCGAAGCAGGATCGAGATGACGTCGAACATGGCCTCGCCGTACCCCAGGCCGTCCTCCGCCTCTGCACAGGCCTTTATTTTTCCCACCCCCCCGAGAATCTCCTCCCGGTCGGCGGGCGTCATCCGGGTGATGACCCTGCGGATCAGGAGGCCGTAAAGCTCCGCCAGGATGTCGTACAGGGACTCGATGTAGTCGCTGTTGAGGGGAGTGACGACGGTCCCCCGGCGTGGCTCGATCGCCACGAGCTTCATCTTCTCCAGGATCCGGAAGGCCTCGCGGACCGTTCCCTGGCTGACACCGAGCTCGCCCGCGATTCTTGTCTCGATGAGGCGCTCGCCCGGGAGAAACTCCTTGCGGATGATCCGCCCGCTGATGATGTCGGCAGCCTTCTGGGATAGATTCTCCGTTTTGATCTTATACATGGATGCATGCCCTCCGGTTTTGAACCGGCATGAGGAACCGCAAAAGAGATAGCCCTTGACAGGCTTATTGATTATTGATAATCGATAAACGCATGTAACAGGGAATCCATCCGCTGTCAAGAAGAAGCTCGGGAGAAGCACCGGCCGGCATGGCTGCAAGGATCTTCTTCATGAGAGACAGCGGATTCCGGATGCCCCCCGGGGCCGCATGTCGCGGCCTGCCGATGGATGCAATGTACAGGCTGGAGGTCGTGAATGGCAAGCAGATACAAGGGTTACATGGGAAAGATCCTGGACGTCGATCTCACCGCGGGAAGGATCGGCACCTATGACCTGTCCGACCGCGACCGGGAGCGCTTCGTCGGCGGCCGGTTCATCTCCACAAAGATCCTCTGGGACGAGCTGAAACCGGGCGTGGATCCGCTTTCGCCCGAGAATGTCCTGATCGTCATGACGTCCCCCCTGACCGGGACGGGGGCTCCATCCACCAGCCGGTACGACATCTCCGCCAAGAGCCCCCAGACCGGGACCATCGGCCATTCCAACAGCGGCGGCCATTTCGGGATCCACCTGAAGCGGGCGGGCTGGGACGGTGTCATCGTCCGCGGCAGGGCCGAAAGCCCGGTCTACCTCGACATTGACGAGGACAGGGTGTCGATCAAAGACGCGTCGCATCTCTGGGGGCTGGACACGGAAGAGGCCAGGGAGAAGATGGGCGACCGGAGGGCCGGCAAGATGGTGATCGGCCCCGCCGGGGAAAAACTCGTCAAGTACGCCATCGTCATCTCCCAGGACCGCAGCCACGGCCGCTCGGGCATGGGCGCCGTCATGGGGTCGAAGAACCTGAAGGGAATCGTCGCCAGGGGAAACCGGAAGATCGAACTCCACGACCCGGAGGCGTTCAAGGCCTTGATCAAGCAGTGGATCGACATGCTGAAGGGGCACCCGGCCACGGGGGATTTTGCCCCCCGGTACGGGACGGCGGGCTTCCTGAAGAGCATCTCCGACCACAACGCCCTGCCGACGAAGAACTTTTCCTCCGGGACCTTCCAGGACGCCCACATGCTGACGGGGCAGACCCTGGCGGAGACCCGGCTCGTGAAGAACGCCGGCTGCCAGTCCTGTCCCATCCGCTGCGCCCGGGTGGTCAACCTCGACGGCCGCGAGATCAAGGGACCGGAGTACGAGGTCCTGTGCCTGCTGGGGTCGAACCTGCTCATCAACGACATGGACGCCATCATCCGCTGGAACTACGAGCTGGACCTCCTGGGCCTCGACACGATCTCCACGGGAACGGTCCTGGGCTTCGCCGCGGAGCTGAACGAGAAGGGCCTCTGGAAGAGCGGGATCGAGTTCGGAAGGAAGGACAACATCTCCGGGATCATCCGGTCCATCGCCGCCCGGGAGGGCATCGGGGACGACCTGGCGGAGGGCGTCCGCTTCCTGTCGAAGAAGTACGGCGGGGAGGACTTCGCCCCCCACTCCAAGGGAATGGAGATGGCCGCCTACGAGCCCCGGGGAGCCGTTGGGCACGGTCTCGGCTACGCCACGGCGAACCGCGGCGCCTGTCACCTGGACGGCGGTTACATGATCTATTTCGAGGCCACCGGTCCCGCCATCCTCAACCCGTACGACTATCGCTCGAAACCGGGATACACCATCCTGGACCAGAACCTCCTGGCCTCCATCAGCGCCGGGGGAAACTGCCTCTTCACGAGCTGGACGATGCTCCCCGCCTTTCTCTTCAGGATCGCGAACTCCCGGGTCGTAAGCTGGCTGGTTACGCAGATCCTGACCCATTCCTGGGCCGCCATCGAGCTCACCCTGAAGCTGCCTCCCTCCCTCATGCACTATCATCTCCCCATGCTCCCCCACACGAAGGCCCTGGAGACGGCCACGGGCATGGAGATGGATTTCGGGCGGTTCATCCGGATGGGGGAGCGCGGATTCACCCTGGAGCGGCTCTACAACATCCGCGAGGGGTTTTCCGCGAAAGACGACCGGCTGGCCAAACGGTTCACCCACGAAGAGCAGATCCCCGGCAGGAAGAAGACCGTAGTCCCCCTTGCGAAGATGCTGCCCAGGTACTACAGTCTCCGGGGATGGGACGAAAACGGCGTTCCGACCCGCCGGACGGTGAAGAAACTGGATCTGGAGTTTACCGAAGCCGCCCCCGATGTGCCCCGGGTGCAGAAGGGCGGAGAAGCCGGCGGGCTGCCGATCGCGGATGTCCCGGCAGGCGGTAAGACCGGGGCATGGAACAACTGCGCAAGCATGGAGGAAACGACATGACCGAACCGGTCAAGACCCCGCCGCCCCCGGAAGAGATCGAGCTCCGGCTGGCAAAGGTCCGCGGCCTCATGGCCCGGGAAGGGCTGGACTGCTACGTCAGCGGGCACACCGACAACGTCTATTACCTGACCAACTTTGCCTACATCCCCTTTGAGCGCCCCTTTTTCCTGGTGATCCCGCTGGAGGGCACTCCGGTACTGATTCTGCCGGGGCTTGAGGTGAGCCATGCGGAAAGCCGCGTCCTGCTCAAGGTGGACTACCGTACCTATTACGAATTCCCGGCGCCCCCGGGGCGGACCTTTACGGACGCGCTACGGGACGTCATCCCGGGTGGTGCCCGGGTCGGCGTCGAGTCCTCCCTGAGCCTCGCCCACCAGGCGGTCATGCCCGGACGGCTCAAGGTGGCCGACGTCATCGACGAGGCGCGCCTCGTCAAGACGGATTACGAGGCCGGCCGCATCGCCTACGCCTCCCAAATCGCGGATGCCGGGCTGGCCAAGTGCCTGGAGCTGAGCAGGCCCGGCGTCATGGAGCTGACCCTCTACGGCGACAGCGTCCGCCACATGATGGGAACGTTCATCATGGAGGTCCCCAACGCCAACCTCCTGGTCTCGAAGTTTCTCTGCGCCGTCTGGCCGGGGCGATCGTCCGCCCAGCCCCACTCCATACCCGGCCTGTTCGAGCAGCTGAAAGAGGGTGGCCCGAACGTCGTCATCGTCACGGCCCAGGCGGACGGCTATTCCGCCGAGGTGGAGCGCACGTATTTCCTGGGCGGGGTCCCGGAGGACTGCCGGCGTCCCTTCGAGGTCTGCATGGAGGCCCGCGCCCTCGGGTACGAGCTCGTCAAGCCCGGCGCCGCCGCAGCCGAGGTGGATGAGGCCGTCCTGATCCTGCTGAAAAAGAGGGGATACAGCGACGCCATCCTCCACCGGACCGGCCACGGCTTCGGAATCACCGGCCACGAGCCCCCGTGGATCGCCATGGGGTCCGGGGATATCCTCGAGAAAAACATGGTGGTGAGCATCGAGCCGGGGATCTACCTGCCGGATGTCGGCGGGTTCCGCCATTCCGACACGGTGCTGGTCACCGGCGACGGGTGCCGGTCCCTGACCACCTCACCGGACGGACTCGAAGACCTGGTTCTGCCCATCTGACCGTCGGGGCGGACCCCCGTCGGGGCGAGGATGCCCGGGGTCATTTCGAGGTGATGACCCAGACGCCCTGCCAGTCGGAGGGCGGATGCTCGATGAGCTCCCGGCATTTGGCGACGTAGAAGCGCGACGGGGCGTCGTCTTCCTCCAGGCTTTCGAACCGGACCAGGGCCTCGGTGAAATCGCCCCGGTAGAAAAGGGCGACGGCCTCGGAGAAGCGCCGGATGACGGACTGCTTCTCTGCGTCGAGGGCCTCAGGCAGGTACGGCTCGTAGACCACGACGGGCTCGCGGCGGCCGACCACGGCGACCCGCGATATCTCCCGCACCGGGAAGGCGCCGGCCATCTGCTCGTTCGTGGTCTGGGAAATCATCGTATAGGTTCCGAACTGCTTGTTGATCCCTTCCAGGCGCGCCGCCAGATTCACGGCGTCCCCGATCATCGTGTAGTCGAAGCGGGTGCTGGAGCCCATGTTGCCGACCACCGCGTAGCCGGTGTTGATGCCGATGCGCATTTTCAGGTCCTTGCCGATGCTTTTCTTGAAGCCCGGGCGCATTTCCGCAAGCTTTGCCTGGCAGCGGAGCGCGGCCCGGACGCAGCGGACGGCGTGGTCCGGCTGCTCGAGGGGCGCGTTCCAGAAGGCGATGATCGCGTCGCCCTCGTATTTGTCCACGGTGCCGCCCTCCTCGTGGACGATGTCGGTCATGGCCGACAGGTAGACATTCAGGAGGTTCGTCAGCGCCTCCGGATCCAGGCCCTCCGAGATCGTGGTGAATCCCTCCAGGTCCGAGAAGAAGATGGAGAGCATGCGCCGCTCCCCGCCCAGCTTCAGGCGTTCGGGGTGCTCGATAATCTGTTCGATGACGGCGTGGCTCAGGTATTGTTTGAAGGCGCTCTTGATGAACATCTTCTGGCGGCCCTCGGTGGTGTAATAGATCAGGCCCGCGCTGAACAGCGTGACCACGACGCCGGCCTCCTGGACCACTATCGGAAGCCAGAATCCCAGCCGGTAGGCGACGGCGCAGAGAATGAGCGGTGCGCAGATGACGACCGCGTAGACGAGGACGCTTTTGGCGATGCCTCTCGCCCGGGAAGTCGCCACGCCGGTCAGGAGGGCCATGAGCAGGGTCAGGACGGCCACCGGAACGGTGTGGACGGGCCGCATGAAATCGCCGGCCAGCAGGTTGTCGAGCATCGTGGCGGAGATCTCCACCCCGGGATAGATGCCGGAGACGGGGGTGGGACGGAGGTCGTAGAGGCCGGGAGCGGAAAAGCCGAAGAGGACGTAGGCGTCCCGGAAGTCCTCCAGGTTCTCGATCACGGGTTTTTCCCCGGCCTGGAGCTGAAGCTCGCTCCGGATGATCGAGGCGGCGTTGTAGGCCTTGTGGGTTCCCGAAGGCCCACGGAAGTTGAGGATCACCTTGCCCCTGCCGTCGACGGGAATCTCACGCTCTCCCACGGTGAAGCGGCCCGGGGCGATTTTCAGGAGCGTGCCCGGGTGGGCGGTGAGGTAGCCCGCCAGGGCCAGCGACGGGATCACCCGGCCGTCGAAGACCTCGAACATGGCCGCCCGGCGATAGACCGTGTCGAAATCAGGATCGTGCTGCACGTTGGCCAGGAGGGCGGAGGCGGACGATATCTCCGGCACTGGGAAGGACGCCCGGGGAAAGGGCCGATGCCCGGTTTCCGCAAGCCAGGCTTCGAGCCCCTCGATGTTCGACACCGGCGCCGGAGCGAACGGGGGCCAGGTTTCTTCCGTGCCGGCGGTCCGGCTGAGAAAGACGGCCCCCACGAAATGTTTGTAGTTCCCGATTGCCGCTGCGAATGCCTGGTCGTCCGCCACGCCGTACTTGGAGGGCTCCGTGAAAAGGACGTCGAAGGCGAGGGAACGGACGCCGGTCCGCTGGCAGAATTGAATAATCGTGCTGTAGACTTCGCGCGGCCAGGGCCAGGACAGGCCGTTCTCGTTTTTGCCCCAGTCCAGGCTGTTCTGGTCGAGCAGGATCACGCGGATCTTCGGGGTGGCGGGAGACGGCCTGGCCAGCATGTTGACCCGTGCGTCCCAGGTCTTCGCCTCCCAGCGGTCCAGCCATCCCGGAAGGAAAAAGAGCAGGGCGGCCAGGGCGCCGATGACGCCCGCTGCCAGTCCCTGCAAGAGCTTGCTGCGACGGAGCAGTTCTCCGAACGGCATTTCCCCGGTCCTACAGGCGGCTCATCGCCTTGGCGAATCTCTGTTTGCGGATACCGGGGACCTCGCCTCCGGCGCTCGACTTTCTTCCTGTGTCCTTCAGCTCGGCGATCCGGTTCTCCGGCGACGGATGCGTCTTGGCAAAGTCCGTTCCGCCCGGCTTGATCTGCCCGGCCATGACCTCCAGCATCTCCCGGAGCGCGCCGGGATTGTAGCCCGCCCGCCTGAGAATGGTCACTGCCGCCGCGTCCGCCTGGTATTCGTAGGAGCGGGAATAGCCATTGTTGATCATGGTGTTGGTGATGTCGGAAATCACTCCTCCGAAGGCGTTCGTCAACTGGGCGACTTCCTGGGATCCGAAGGACTTCGCCCCCTCCTGCGCCAGGATCGTCAGGGCTTCCGTCGTGCGCGCCTTCTCGATGGCCTTCATGCCGTGGCGGAGCTGGATGTGGCCGATCTCGTGCGCCACGACCGCGGCCAGCGCGTCTTCCGATTTGCAGCAGCGGACCAGGCCGCGGGTGATGAAAACGTGTCCGCCCGGGGTGGCAAAGGCATTGATGTCGTCGGAATCGAGCAGCAGAAAATGATACCCGGCGAAGAGCTCCGGCGTGTCCGAGGCCTGCGCCAGGGTCTGGCCCAGGGTGTTGAGGTAGGCATTGGCCTTCCCGTTCGGCAAGGGTTTGTATTTATCGAGCACGACGGCGCCGACGGTCCGTCCGATGTAGTATTCCTGCTCCGGGGTGAACTCCTCCAGGCTCTTCGCCACGGCCTTGGTGCTTTTCTTGATCGACTGCCCCTGCTGTTTGCTGATCTTGCCGGTTGCCACGCCCACTCCCGTGGCCACGTCGGTCACGGTCTCCATTCCCGCGCAGGCGATCAGGGACAGGATCATCAGGGAGATTGCCGCCGTCCGCCCAATGAGGGTTTTCATGGCTTCCCTCCTTCCGCTTCCGGGGTCAGGCGACCGATCCTGATGAAGTCGTCCATCTGCCTGGGCGACACCTTGTAGGTCTCCATGCGGTTGATCCAGGTGTAGTCGAGGTTTTTGTTGTTCTGGCGGTACTGGGCCTCCACCTCCTTGTTGAACCCCTTGCCGGCGAGGGCGATCTCGCTTCCGGAAACGGACGATCCGCCGCCACTCTGGCCGGCCCTCAGGGCGATCTGCTTGCTTGTCAGGGCTGAGTTGTGAATCCATCCCTGCGCTTTCCTGTTGAAGGAGACTTTTTTCCAGTCGCCCTGCTCCTCGATCACCGTCAGACGATCGCCGTAGGATACCTTGGCCACGATCTTGCCAAGATGGGACGGCGTCGCCCTCAACTGGCCTTCCTTGACCTGTACGCTCATTGCCTTCTGCGATGCCGCCGTGGCACTCACCAGAAGGACGCCGAGCAGCAGGAGGCCTATGATTGAAAAAAACGAGCGAACCATCTGAACCCTCCTTTCCGTGCTTCCAGGTAAAACGTTCCTGTTTTCCGAGGGAAGCATAGGGCAAGAATGTCTCCGGCGTCAATGAAATTGACCGGTCCGGAGGGGGAGGATCTCGATATTCTTTTGTTTTTCAAGGAGATTTGCGTTCAGGGAGCCTTCGTTGCGCCCTATTGGGGTGGGTGATGCCGATCTTCTTTCCGAAATCTCCAGTCACCGCCGGCAACCCCCGTAAAACCGGGATCGCCGGCGGCCGGACGGGGTGTCATTTCCCCTGGAACGACGGAAGGCGCTTCTCCCGGCGGGCGGCCAATGCCTCCCTGAAGTCGGCCGTGGTGAACGCCTCGTTCAGGCCTTTGTTTTCCAGGTTCAGGGCCGTCGTGAGGGCATCGATCAGCGGCCGGTGGAGGGTCCGCTTGGTCATGCGGACCGCGTAGCCGGCTCCCGCGGGCGGAATGAGCCGGAGCGCCGACTCGCGTGCGTAGTCCATCAGCCGGTCGTGGGGAAGCACCTTGTTGACCAGCCCCAGCTCCAGGAGCTTCTGCGCCGGGATGCGCTCGCCGAAAAACATGATCTCCTTGGCGCGCTGGAATCCGATCAGGCGGGGAAGCATGTAGCTGGAGGCGACCTCCGGGACGATGCCGAGGCGGATGAACGGCAGTTGGGCCCAGGCGTGCTCGGAGCAGTAGACAAGGTCGCAGCAGGTCAGGCACATGGTGAATCCGCCGCCGATAAACAGCCCGTTCACCGCGGCGATGATGGGCTTGTCACATTGCCACATCTTCAGGGTCATCCTGGCCTCCGCGATGTCCGTCATGTCGATCTCGGCCCTGGCCTCATCGCTCGCGGGATCCATGGCACTCGGGTGGAAATAGCCGCCGCTGCAGAAGGCCTCTTTCGTCGGATCGCCGGAGTCGGGATCGCGGGCGCCGGTGAGAATCAGGGCGTGGGCCGTCTCGTCCTTTTCAAGCGCCTCCATCGCCCAGAACAGCTCGTACGTGGTGTACTTGCTGAAGGCGTTCTTCCGTTTCGGCATGTTCAGCGTGATGGTGACGATGCCGCTGTCGTCCTTGCTGTAGAGAATTTCCTGAAACTCGTTCACCTGCATCATCTTCCCCTCTTTCCTCCTTCCTGTTGTGTCGAAGACGGGAAAGGCGGTTTCTCAATGCCTCGCGGTCCGGCCCCCCCATCATCGAACAGGGGCTCGCTCCGGCCGATCCTGTTGCCGATCGGTCCGGTTGCCTCCTTCCGGATGTACCTGATCCGCTTCAGCCACCACCAATCCGCGTTCCAGCCTTCTCTCAGGGATTGTGCTGCTTCGGACAGGGGACGAGAGCACGAAACATGCCATCCTTATATCCTTTGAATATTAAAGGATTATATTTTTCAATACGGTTTGTGGTGTTCAAATCTGTCCACATCTGTGCAAATGTGTTTTAATTGATTGTTCGAACACGATTGCGGAGAACAATATGCTGGAAAAACAAATACCTGTAGATGTCTATGCGTACCTGCCGGAGATCCTGGACTCCGTCTCTGACGCCGTCGTCATCGTCGATGTCGAACCCACGCCCCACCTGGTCCTGATCAACAAACTGGCCTGCGAGATACTCGGAATCAAGGCGGAAGACTGGCTGGGAAAAACGAGGGACCAGTACATCGGAGGCCTCGTGGACCGGTCCCTCATCGACGACAGGCTGCTGGAGGGGAAGGAGACCATGGGGCTCATCTATACCAAGGACGGTGTCGAGGTCCTGTCCAGGGCCCGCCCCGTTTTTGACGCCAACGGAAAACTGAAATTCGCCATCGTGACGACCATGACGCTCAAGGAGCTCTTCGGCCTCAAGGCGAAGCTGGAGATGGAGCGCTTCGAGAAGGAGAAGTACCGCCAGGAGATCGAGACCCTGCGCCAGTACATCAGCGCGGCGAACGACCACATTTTTCAGAAGGAAGGGATGAAGAGCCTCATCGAGTTCGTGAAGAAGGTGGCGCCCGTTGACTGCACGGTCCTGATCATGGGGGAATCGGGGGTCGGCAAGGAGGTCCTCGCCAACGCGATCCACTCCAGCAGCCCCCGCAGGCACATGCCGTTCGTTCCGGTCAGCATCCCGGCCATTCCGGAAAATCTGCTGGAGGCGGAGCTGTTCGGGTACGAGGAGGGCGCCTTCACCGGTTCGCGGCGGGGCGGGAAGAAGGGGCTTTTCGAGATGGCCGAGGGGGGAACGCTGTTTCTGGATGAGGTCGGCGATATCCCTCCGGGCATCCAGGTCAAGATCCTCCGGGCTCTCGACACCAGCGAGATCATCCGGGTCGGCGGAACGAAACGGAGGAAGCTGGACGTGCGGATCATCTCCGCGACCAACCGGAACATGGCGGATGAAGTGAAATCGGGCCGGTTCCGGGACGACCTGTTCTATCGCCTGAATGTTGTTCCCTTCGTCATTCATCCCCTCCGGGAGAGGCGGGAAATCATCATTCCCCTGAGCCTGGAATTCCTGCAGGCCAACAACAGGAAGTACAACTATAGCAAGAGAATGACCGAAGGAGCCCTCGAGGAGCTGCGAAGGCATCCCTGGCCGGGTAATATCCGGGAGCTGAAAAACGTGGTCGAGCGGCTGACGATCATGAGCGACAGCCAGCTCATCACGGACCTGCATGTTCGCGAGATCCTGTCCGCGCCGGGAGAAGGGGAGATGGTGCTGCGGGTTCCCGATCCGGAGCCGTCGAGGCCGGACGCTCTGGAGAACGGGACATCCATCCTGGGCGAGTACGAGCAGTACGAGCAGGCCATGATCCTCGATGCTCTCAAAAAGGCCCGGGGCAACAAGACCGAGGCGGCCCGGATCCTGAAGATGTCGCGGACGAGCCTTTACCAGAAACTGAAAAGGAACGACTCTTCCAGGCTTTCCAGAAAACGGACTCCATGAGGGAGGGCTTCATGATGCTATGGCGGGGAGGGACCTGATACAGGGCCTTCCAAAACGGGCGGCCGGCCCGGTGGAATCGAAGCCCCGGATGGATGAACCGCGGGGCGCGGGGTGGCCGGACGGAGAACTGCGGGGGGCTGCGGCATGTCCCTGTTCGGGGAAATCAGGCGAATCGCGAAGGAAGCCGACCGGATCGAGCTGTATCGCTTTCTCTTGATCTGGGCCGTTGTCTTCGGGGTCTTCCTGACGGTCGAGGTGTATACCGGGTATGTCCCCGCATGGTTCCTGGTCGTCATTCCGCCGGTCATGGCGGCCGTCGTCATGGGGATTGTCGCCGGGGCCGGGGACAAAATATCCCGCACGTTCCGTGGGGGACCGAAGGCGGCCTGGAGCGCCGGAGAGCGGTCGGCCGGGGATCTGGAGAAAATCCGGTTCAGCAAGAGGCAGGGGCGTTTCGACGAGGCCCTCTTTCTCATCAATGAGTTCCTGAAGCAGTTTCCCAAACACCCGGAGGCCCTGTTTCTGAAGGCGCAGATTCTTCACGAGGGGTTCGGCCATGACGAATCCGCAAGGAAGTGTCTCCGGGCTGTCCTGACGGAGGTTCCCGCCTCCGAGCCGCTGCACCGGTGGGCCGACCGCTACCATGAAGACATCACCGGGGCGGGACTCAAAGAAAAAGATCCGTCGGCGTGATCGCGGTCACGGCAGTTCTTCCCGGGGACAGGCAATCTTCCCGCAAGACCCCGCCGCCCCGGTACCGCTATGGAATCGCCGGATCGAACGCGGGGAATCCCCGGAATGCATGGAATTGGACAAAAACATATTGAAATAAAAGAAGCACTTCCCTATTCTCTACCTACAAAATAACTGTGTTTGCCGAGATGTTATGTGTAAGAAGCGTGTGCAAAGGGGTGCCGGGCAGGTCATGAATGCCGCGATTCCGGTGCACGTCGACCCCGCGAAGAGACCGCAGGTCCCTCGCGGGAGACTTCCTGCCTTGTACCACTGTTTCAAGTTTCCAGGATGAACGCCGGAGAGAGCCGACGAGGCTCTCCGCCAGGCGTCCCAACCATGACGATCCGTTGCCCTCCCCGCAACTCGGGAAAGGAAGGCGCAGGGCGCGGTCAACGATATCGGCCCGCAGCAGATGGGTATTCAAATACGCTGTTCCACGTAGACGAAGAAAGGAGACATCATGCATCAAAGAAGAATGCTTCAGTTCCTGCTGGTCGTGCTCGCGCTGGTCTTCCTGTCGGCGT